>JADFHV010000069.1 GCA_022566975.1 Chloroflexota bacterium | reverse complement strand
GCCGGCTACCATGGGCATGAACAGGCCCAGGATCTGGCTCGGCAGCAGCACGACGGTCACGAACAGAGGGGACTTCCCGAAGCCCTCCTCGACCAGGATGGGCACCAGCGTCATGGTAGCCAGCATTGAGAAGTGGTAGGTGACGTTGGCGCCGAGCGAGAGGGAGAACTGCCGATGCCTGAAGTGCGTCAGCGGGATGACCGGGTTACGGACCCGACGTTCGACGACTATGAAGGCCACCAGCAGTACGATAAACAGCCCCTGCATGGGCAGATGGTAGCTGAGTCCCTTCGAGGAGACGAACGACTCCTCCCCGCCGTGGAGGTGACTCCCGGAGAGGATCAATACCACGGCCGTACCCACCAGTAGCACGGCGCCGAGCCAGTCTATGGGACCGGTATCCTGTGCCGAGCGCGGCTGCCGCGGTAGACGGAGGAGCGGGATGGCGGTGGCTGCGGCCAGCACGCCCAGGGGCAAGAAGGTCACGAATATGAGGCGCCAGGTGAAGAAGTGGAGGAACAGGCCGAATACCGCCAGGCCCGTCAGGGTGCCGAAGCGCGAGCCGATTATCGGGATGGCGAAGGCGCGTCCCCGTTCCTCGGGCCCGAACGTTGCCGCCAGGATGGCGTTGGCGTTGCCCATCACAAGGGCGGAGCCCACTCCTGTCACTCCGCGCCACACCACGACCTGCCACAGCTCCTGGGACAGCGCGATGAGGCCCGACCCGATCGTCGTGACCACGATGCCGATGAAGAAGACGCGCGCATGCCCGAAGCGGTCCCCAAGCCGAGCACCCAGGAGGACAAGGCTGCCCAGCATGAGCAGGTAGACGATGACGATCCAGGCGGCGTCACTGATGGATGTCCCGAAGCGGTCGGCCAGCGTGGGCAGCGAGATGGCCACGGGCAGGCTCGCGAGCTGGACCATCATGTAGGCCGAGGTCACGGCGAGCAGGACAGCCCGCCGCTCCCTGCTGGACACCAGTGGTCCGAAGACGCTCAGTAGACCCAAGACTCCCCCACGTCTGAGGCCCGACGACGGGTCCGCCGGGCCTCTCCTCACACCGAAGCTAGCTTCACTCTACCACAGGGCCACGCGACGTCGGCGGGCGCGTCAGCCCGCGAGCTCCGGGTGGACGGTGGACCGGGCCGCGTTGAGGGTGCTCCGCAGCAGCATGGCGATGGTCATAGGGCCGACGCCCCCCGGCACCGGGGTTATGGCGGCCGCCTTCTCGGACACGGGGCCGAAATCGACGTCCCCCACCAGCCGGTAGCCGCTCTTTCGCTCGGGCGCGTCCACGCGGTTGATCCCTACGTCTATCACCACGACCCCTTCGCTGACCATATCCGCCGTAATTGACCGCGGGTGTCCCATGGCGGCAATGAGGATATCGGCCTGTCTCGTGATGTCCGCCAGGTCTCTGGTCCTCGTATGGCACACTGTGACCGTGGCGTTGGCTCCGGACCGACGCTGCATCAGGAGATTGGCGACGGGCTTGCCGACGATGTTGCTCCGGCCGCACACCACGACGTGCTTGCCTTCAGGGCTGTTGCCGCTGCGCAGAAGCATCTCCTGGATCCCCGCGGGGGTCGCGGGGACGAAGCGTGGACGGCCGGCCATGAGCCGCCCCATGTTGACCGGGTGAAGGCCATCGACGTCCTTGTGGGGCGAGATAGCCTCGATCACCGTATCCTCGTCTATCTGGGACGGCAGAGGGAGCTGGACCAGGATGCCGTGAAACGTCTCGTCGGCGTTGAGCCGGCGCACAAGCTCCAGCAGCTCCTCCTGGGAGACCCCATCGGAGAGCCTGAAGACTTCGCCCTTGATGCCCGCCTCGGCCGCGGCCCTCTCCTTGTTTCTGACGTACACCGCGGACGCCGGGTCGTCACCAACCAGGACGGCGGCGAGCCCGGGTACGACCCCGTGTCTCCCCTTCATCTCGGCTACGCCGGAGGCCACCTCTTCCCTGACCGCCCCGGCTATGGCCTTACCGTCTATCAGCTCGGCTCCCAACTGGCACCTCCCGGTCTACCCGAGTCCCCGTAGGGCGTGGCAATTATATAGGGCCGTGAAGGCCCGTGGAAGGCCGCTTTGCATCGGGGTTCGCGGCCACTATAATGTCGGCTGTTCTACCGAGCATGGGGGTGCATCTCTTGAGAAGGCTCTCCGACGCGCTTGAGTCCGGAAGGTTCGTGGTGACGGCGGAGCTGAACCCGCCGAAGGGCACGGACCTCGCGCGCCTGTTTGAAATGGCCGAGAGCCTGAGGAGTGTGGTAGACGCGTTCAACCTGACGGACTCCCACAGGTCGCACATGAGCATGTCGCCGCTGGCCGTGGCGCGGCTTCTGGTCGAGAGGGACATCGAGCCCATCCTCCAGATAACCTGCCGGGACCGGAACCGCATCGCTCTTCAGGGAGACCTGCTGGGCGCCTATGCCATGGGCATCACCAACGTCCTGTGCATGACCGGCGACCACCCTAAAGGGGGCGATCATCCAGACGCAACTCCCGTGTTCGACCTGGGAGCAGTGGAGCTTCTGAGAGCCATATCATCGCTGGTCTCTGGAAGCGACATGGCCGGTAACGAGCTCAAAGGTCGGCCCAGTCTGCTCGCCGGCGCGGTGGTGAATCCCGGAGCCGAGGACATGGACGCCGAGCTCCGGCGCATGGAAGAGAAGATCGAGGCGGGGGCGGCCTTCTTCCAGACGCAAACCGTGTACGACGCAGGAGCCTTCGAGCGGTTCATGGACCGGGTCCGACAATACGACGTCTCGATCATCGCGGGCTACATCATGCTCAAGTCGGCGGCTATGGCCCGCATGCTCAACGACAGCGTTCCCGGGGTCGATGTCCCGAACGAGACCGTCCGGGAGCTGGACGAGGCCGAAGACCGCCGGAAGAAGAGTGTGGAGATCGCGGCGCGGGTCATCAGAGAGATACGTCCGATGTGCCAGGGTGTCCACATCATGGCCGTGGGCTGGGAGTCTGAGATCCCTAGGGTCCTGGAGGCGGCGGGTATCAGGGATGGCGCGGCCGGAGAGGCCTGACCGTCCTCGGAAGAGATATGCTTGTCACGGGTGTGGACATTATCGAGATCCCGCGGATCAAACGGGTGTCCGAAAGCTACGGCAGCCGGTTCTACCGGCGTGTGTACACGGAGGGGGAGATCGCATACTGCCGGGGCCGGGCCCCACAGCTCGCGAGCCGGTTCGCGGCGAAGGAGGCGGTGATGAAGGCGCTGGGCACCGGCATCCGAGGTGTCAGATGGCGGGACATCGAGGTCGTCCGGCAGAGGGGGCAGGCACCCACCATCCACCTTCACGGCACCGCCCTGGCCCGGGCCCAACGGCTGGGTATCGAGCACCTCTCCGTCTCTCTGTCCCACTCGGAGCACTACGCCGTGGCCTTTGTCGTCGGAGACAGCCGAGAGGGGAACATCCTCACGGGGTAGAGCGCGATGCACCGTGTAGGGGCGGCTCGCGAACCGCCTCAAGGAAGGAGACAAAATTGCGAATCGGCATCTTCATAGGCTCTCTTGGAGCGGCCGACGACCTGGAGGGACAGATACAGCAGGTCGTCGACGCGGAGAGGGACGGCTTCGACAGCCTGTGGTCGGCCCAGATATTGGGTGTCGATGCCCTGACGCTCTTCGCACTGGCGGGCCAGAGGACACAGCGCATCGAGATGGGGACCGGCGTCGTTCCCACCTACCCGCGCCACCCTCTGGCGCTGGCGCAGCAGGCGCTTACGACCCAGGCGGCAACGGACGGGAGGCTTACCCTGGGCATCGGCCTCTCGCACAGGCCGATGGTGGAGGAGAGGCTGGGCATGAGCTTCGAGAGGCCGGCGCTTCACATGCGCGAGTACCTCTCGGTGCTGCGCACGCTGGTACACGAGAGCAGCGTAGAGTTCCACGGCGAGGTGTTCAATGTAAACGCCGCCATACAGGTGCCCAGCTCGAGCCCATTTCCCATTCTGATCGCCGCACTGGGACCCAGAATGCTGCACATTGCCGGGGAGATGGCCGAGGGCACGGTGACCTGGATGGTGGGGCCCAAGACCCTGGAGACCCACATCGCGCCGCGTATCAACGCGGCAGCCGAGAAGGCCGGGCGACCGAAGCCACGGGTCTGCGTCGGCCTCCAGATCGCCGTCACCGACGATCGGCAGGCCGCCCACCGGGAGGCCGCGAACCTGTTCGGCCGCTACGGCTACCTGCCGAGCTACCGGAGGATGCTCGACATCGAGGGTGTCGAAGGACCGGCCGACGTCGCCATCCTGGGCAACGAGAGCCAGGTCGAGGACCAGCTCCGCGCTCTGGCCCAGGCGGGCGCCACCGACTTCATGGCGGCCATATTCCCAACGGACGACGACGGTGAGGCGTCCGTCGTCCGGACGCGGAGTCTGCTCAAGGGGCTCACCGGGAAGATATAGCGATCGACCACCGTGGCCGCAATGGGGTCCGAGACTCCGATGGACCGGCCGGATTGACCCAGGGAATGTGAGCCGCATGATGAAGGTCGTCACATCTGAGCAGATGCGCCTAATAGAGGTGCGGTGCGAGGCCGCAGGTGTCTCGACGGACTCGCTGATGGAGAAGGCGGGTCTGGCCGTAGCGAAGAGGGTACGCCACCATCTGGGCCATCTGACCGGCGTCCATGTCCTGGTGCTGGTCGGGTCCGGCAACAACGGTGGGGACGGTCTGGTGGCCGCCGGGCATCTCCGACGTTGGGGCGCGAGGGTGACCGCGTACATCTGCCTGGACCGTCGCGACCCCGACCCCAGGCTGGACGCCGCGGTCCAGCGAGGCGTGAAGGCCATCGAGGCGTCGTCGGACGACGGACTGGCGAAGCTCGCCGAGACGCTGGAGTCGGCCCACATGGTGGTGGACGCGGTGCTGGGGACCGGGAGGTCGCGCCCCATAGAGGGTCACCTCATGGAAGTGCTGAGCAGGGTCTCGGAGGCTATGGGCACGAGAAGGGGCCCACGCGTACTGGCCCTGGACCTGCCCTCAGGCCTTGACGCCGACACCGGCGAGGCCGACCCATCTTGCCCGCCGGCGGACGTGACGGTCGCCTTGGGATACCCGAAGATCGGGCTGTACAACTACGCCGCAGCCGGCAAGATCGGCACCGTCGAGGTCGTCGACATCGGCATCCCAGACGGCCTCGACGACGACGTGGGCGTCGAGCTGATGACTCCGGCCTGGGCTCGGGCCCTGCTGCCTCAGCGACCGGCGGCCGCGCACAAAGGCAGCTTCGGCCGGACTATGGTGGTTGCAGGCTCGACGAACTACGTGGGCGCCGCGTACCTGGCCGCCACGGCGGCGACACGAGTCGGCGCCGGCCTGGTGACGATCGCCCTTCCGCAGAGCCTGCAGGCAGCCGTGGCGGCGAAGGCCACCGAACCCACGTATCTGCCCCTCCCGGAGTCCACCCCGGGAGAGCTTGACCCACGGGCGTCGGAGGCGCTCATCACCAGGAGCCTGGACGGGTACGACGCCCTCCTGGTGGGATGCGGGCTGGGCCAGGCTCCGGCCACGAAGGCGCTGGTAGAGCGGTTGCTATGCTCCGGAGAGCCCCTCCCCGGTACTGTGGTCGATGCCGACGGACTAAACATACTTGCCGCAGGAACGGCCGATGGCCAGCCGTGGTGGGAGAGATTTTCAGAAACAGCCATCATTACGCCGCACCCTGGAGAGATGGCCCGGCTCACGGGTGAATCGACGGCGAAGATACAGCGCGACCGCGTAGGCCAGGCCCTGCTCTGGGCGGAGAGGTGGAACAAGGTCACGGTCCTGAAGGGCGCCCACACGGTAGTTGGCTTGCCGGCGGGACGGGCGATCATCAGTCCGTACGCCAATCCCGGGCTCGCGTCGGCTGGCACCGGGGACGTGCTGGCCGGGGCCGTGGCAGGGCTGCTTTCACAGGGACTCGGGTTTGAGGAGGCGGCCGCGCTCGGCGTGTTCCTCCATGGAGAGGCCGGAGAGAGGCTCCGAGCGGAGCTGGGTGACGCAGGCATGGTCGCCAGCGACCTGCTTGGCGCCCTCCCCCGTGTGATCAGGGAGCTTCGGGCGGACGCGCCATAGGAGCCCGGAGTCGATATCGTAGCCGTTCTCATTGCCGGCCGTTGAGCTGAGATAAAGCTGTCCAGACGGCGACCACACCCTGAAGGGTATGGCATCGGGGATACCCCCGAGCGATGCCGCAGCCTTCAGACTGCGGTTCTTGAACAGTGCCTGTTGGAGGTTTGGGGCTTGGCGCATTTGAGGGGTAGGGAGCGTACCCGGTACGTCACGCGGATGTTCGCCGGGATAGCGGGCCGCTACGACCTGCTGAACACTGTGATGAGCGGCGGCAGGCACCACGCGTGGCGGCGCATGGCCGTGGAGATGGGACACGCCCGGCTCGAGGGTCCGGCGCTGGACGTCGCCGCCGGGACGGGCGACTTCGCACTGGAGATTGCCCGCCACCCCTGGGCCTCGCATGTCATAGCTCTCGACAACACCCTCGAGATGCTATCGATAGCCGAGAAGAAAGCCCGTCGTGGCGGGCTCATCGATAAGCTGCAGGTAGTCTACGGCGACGCCCACTCCCTCCCCTTTCCCAACGACCGCTTTATATGCGTGACGGTCGGCTTCGGCGTGCGGAATTTCGTCGACGTGCCGCAGGCGCTGCGGGAGATGGCGCGCGTAGTCAGGCCGGGGGGCCGAGTGGTTGTCCTGGAGATATTCCGACTCGAACGCAGAGGCCTGCTGGGCCGGCTCTTCCCCCTCTACTTCCGCACCGTGACGCCGTGGCTCGGGGCCCTGCTGACCGGCGACCGCGAGGCATACTCGTACCTGCCCAAGTCGGTCGAGACGTTCCTGAGCGTTGATGAGCTGTCGGCGATGATGGAGGAGGCGGGACTGGTCCGGGTGAGCTACCGTCGACTGGCGCTGGGCACAGTCGCGGTCCATGTCGGCGAGAAAGCCGATGCCGACGGCTAGCTAGCCGGCCTCTCGACCAGCTCTGCCGAGGTCTCGAGGGTCTGGTTGTTGCTGATGTACTCGATCTGGACCACGTCCGCCACGTCATAGGTCCAGAGGAGGGACAGGAACCGGGCCATGTCAGGAGTCGGGATCCCATCGAGCTTGGTGATGACGTCACCGACTCGCAGGCCGGCTCTGAACGCCGGACCGTCCCTGGACAGCCTGGTGACGATGATCCCCTCGTCGACGCTCAGTCCGAGCTGATCGGCCCTTGACGCCGTAACGTCGGCGCCCGTGAGGCCGATGAGCGGCCGTACCACGCGGCCATGCTCGATCAGGCTATCGATTATCGGGCCGGCAACCGAGGAGCTGATCGCGAAGCCGATGCCCTGAGCGTCGCGCAGTATGGCGGTATTGATGCCCACCACCTCGCCGCTCAGGTTGATCAATGGCCCTCCGCTATTCCCTTCATTGATCGCCGCGTCGGTCTGCAAAAGGTCGTATAGGGTGCCTCGATCGGTGGTCAGGGTCCGTCCCTTCGCGCTTACGATTCCCAGCGTGACCGTCGGCCCGCCCTTCAAAGCCAGGACATTGCCAACCGCCACCACCCAGTCGCCGACCTCCAGGCTGTCGGAGTCGCCAAAGCTCACGGTAGTCAGGTTGTCGGCCTCAATCTTGAGCACGGCGAGGTCGGTCAGCGCGTCTTGACCAACGACCCTGGCGTCGTAGGTCCCACCGCCGGGAAGGCTCACCTTGATGTCACTGGCGTCCTGGATGACGTGAAAGTTCGTGACGATATAGCCATCGGACCTCACGACCATACCGGAGCCCGCGCCCTCATCGGTAAAGTCGAAGAACAGGCCTCGCGTCAGAGACTCGACCGATATGGTGGCAACGGCGGGCTTTACCTTATCCACCAGGGCCGACACGGAAGGAAGGGAATTTAAGATGGCCGGGGGAGGCAAGGCTGGGACAACCGTGGTAGCCGGCTGAGCGGCTGAGGCCTCCGGGACCGAGGTCACCGTCGACGGAACGGCCGTCGTCTCGGGTTCAGGGTCCGACGAGCACGCGATCGCCGCCCCAAGAAGCAGGGGTATCAGAACGAGTCCGACCAAAGTCGGGAGGCTTCGCTTCCTACCCCACTGCCGGAATTGCGACAACACGAAGCCTGACACGCTTTAGCCCAGTCCAGAGGAGTTTGATGCCCTGCTCGCCCCTCACTCGAGAGGGATACGAAGCGTAGCGGGAGGTCACAAGTGCGCCGAACAACAAAATGATAGCCGATACGTATACCCAGGTCAACAGAGCCATGACCGCCCCCACAGACCCGTAGACGATGTTGTACACCGGGAACGTACTCACATACCACAGGAACCCCCACTTGGCGCCGTCGAATGCGATCGAGGCCAGCAGCGCCCCCAGCCATACGTCCTTGAAGGTCACGTCGGTGTTGGGGAGATACCTGTACAGGATCAGGAACGTCACGAAGGATAGGACCGGCGAAACCACCAGGGATATGAGTCTGAAGAGCAGCCCCAGGTCGGCATCTGGCGCAACGTATACAGTCGTCTCCTGAAGGAACCCCAGTATCGGCGTGATCAGCATTATCAGTATCATCAGCAACCCGCCGCCCAGGACCAGCCCAAAGTCCATCAGCCGTTCCTTGAGGAATGGACGGGTCTTCCTGATGCCCCACGCCGCGTTTATGCCCTTGCGTATCGCGCCGAAGGCGGCCGAAGACGCCCACAGCAGCCCCAGCACAGAGGCGACTCCAGTAATCGCACGCGCGCTGGCTACTCCGTGGACCGTCTCGCCTATGAATTCCGTCGATACCGGTATCACCTCGGCTATGCGCCGCGCAAGATCGGTCTGCTCGACCTCCGGACCCAGCAGGAACCCCCAGATGGAGATTATGGCCAGCACCAGAGGAAACAGGGAGAACAGCGTGTAAAAGGCGATCGCGCCAGCGACGTAAGGGCAGTTCTTCCCGAGGAAGTCATTTACGGCATCCGCGCAAAAGAGCACGAATCTTACGAAATACACTCGGTCGCTCCGTGACGGTGATTACAATCGAACGAACGCCGATTTTCCGCCAGATACTACCCACGCGGCGGCTGGCCTGTCAAGCTGGATTCAGTTCAGGGACTCACACTGTTGCTCGCA
>JADFHV010000068.1 GCA_022566975.1 Chloroflexota bacterium | reverse complement strand
GTCGATGTTCTCTTGAATGTCCTCGGCGGCGGCGATTACCGGTTCAATCGTGTAGCCGGTCCGGGTGGTCAGGTCCTGTATGGCCTGAAGGTCCGTCGGGTCCGTCATGGCCACGGTCAGCCGCGAATCGCTCTGCTTTATGGCCAGCACAAGGTACCTGCGGGCGATATCCTGGGGGAGGAGGACCACGGCCTCGGGCTCGATCTCCTCGTTCCTGAGGTCTACGAGTGGAAGTCCGAGGTGCAGAGCGGTTAGGGTGGCCAGGTCCCGCGACATGATAAGACCGTCGCGCACCAGGATCTGTCCCAGAGGCTCCCTCTCACGTTGCGCGGCTTCCAGCGCCCTGCCCACCTGCTCCTCGGACATGACGCCCGCTTCCACCAGCATCTGTCCGAAAGGAGAGATACGGCCCCGCTGCGCCTCCTGTCTGCGGACCCCGTTCCGGGTCGCCGCGGTGGACCGGTCGGACGCCGTGCCGGCAGCGTCGGACTCACCCCCCCCGGTCCCGCTTTGCCGGTCTCGCCCCATCTTGTCTTCGGCCATGATTCCCTCCCGGAGATAGGCGCGGCCGAGCCGCTGGATCTAGCTCTGGTCGCTACGGAGCAGGACGTTGACCATGCGCTCGCTGCCTTCTGAGCCTTGCTCACGGTCTGAAGATGCCCTACCCTCGGCCTCCTCTTTCATCTCGTTGACCTCTGAGACGCCCTGCATCCGGCCCAGCGTCTCCCTCAACCGCAGCGGCTCCCTCAGTCCGAGCAGGATGTCCACGTTCTTCTGCGAGTGGCCGACCATGCGCAACAGACGGAACTCAGCCTGGAGGCGCAGCTCCTGCACGAAATTGACCACTAGCTGGATGTCACCGTCCGCCTGAACGCTCAGTCTCACGTTTCCCTCAAAGACCTCTTCGTCGTCAGCGGCATCTGCGGACTCCTCCGGCTGCGGCGAATCGCTCTCGACTGAGGGCTGTACCATCGTCACGGAGACGGTGCGGGACAGAAAATCCCGGAACAGCAGACTCACACCACTGTTGGCCAGGCGGACCTCGTCTCCGTCCCGTAGCAGGTAGCCCTCGTCCCCTATCTTCTCCTGGTTTACAAACGTACCATTCGTGCTGTTCAGGTCGCGGAGGGAGTAGCCCTCGTCGGTGTGTACTATAGCGGCGTGCTTGCGGGAGATGCCGACTTCGTTAACGGACACGTCGTTCTCGGGCAGCCGGCCGATGGTGATGGTCTGTTTGGCAATGGGCACGATGCTGCCGTCAGTGGCGCCCCCGTGTACCTCCAGGAGGGGCTGCTCCATCGTGTACAGGACTCCCCCCTCCTCACCACCCGGTTTCAAAATAAAAACTCCTCCGCCTCCGAGGACGGGTGCACCGGAACGTCGCCGAAAGCCCAGGGATAAGGTCGTTACGCCCGATTTAGTGGTCATCATTCTAGCTAACCCACGGGTCTATGTCCAGATGCCCGTCTATAGCCGTCACCCAGAGTGTCACAGGGATGGGACCTCCCTGGCGGTTGCTCTCGTGGAGAGCTTGACGTGCGGGTGGCCGACACTGAGGTTGACTCAGGTTAGAGGCGTTGCTAGACTCGCAACCGCCGGCCTCGCTCCGTCCGACGGCCCGATGCGCGCCGGCACCGGGCGCTCGGAAGCGTGAACCGTAGTACGAGGAGTAGGCCCCATGGCCACCTGCCCAAAATGCCAACGAGAGGTCGGGGAAGCAAAGTTCTGCCGGTATTGCGGGCAGCCCCTGACGCGTGACGCCCCCGCGGCCGAGGCTGCCGCCGAAGCTGCCGTAGGAGACTACCTACCCTCGGACCTTCTGGCGCGGACCGTACGGCCCGGTGAGATGCGGGGCCTGCTGAGCAAGACGCTGGTCATAGAGGAGGGGCAGGTAGCCTTACTGATGGTCGGTGGACAGAACGACGCGACCCTGGGCCCCGGCCGTCACTCCATAGGCAACATCCTGTCGTCCAAGGGCCGAAATACCAGTGTCGTCCTCTTCCGGACCTCGGACGTCTCGCTGGAAACGTCCGTGACCGGCCTCATGACGTCGGACCCCCTGCCTCTCGCGATGGACTTTCGAGTGACCTTGAAGGTCGCAACCCCGTCGCTGCTCCTGCACAATCTCATGAGCGGAGCGGACTCCTACTCGGTCCAGAACCTCACGAGCGCGCTCTACCCACTGCTGGAAGAGGGCTGTGCGTCGTTTGTGAGCTCGCGCTCGATCAAGGACCTGGAGGCGCACCGAGACCCCCGTGGGGAGCTGCAGATTGCGCTCTCGGCACATCTCCGACAGGCGCTGGACCGGTGGGGCCTTGCCCTGCTCCTGGTGCAGGCTGTGAGAATACGCAGCGAGGTCTGGGACAAGATCACCGAGTCCAGGACAGACTACCTGGTGGCGGCCTCGGAAGAGGAAGCCAGGCTGGAGGGCCGAAAACGCCTTTTCGACGTCTATCAGGAGTCCGAGCTTCAGGAGCTCGCCCAGGAGACGGCCAGGGTAGTCGGCGTGGAGAAGCGCGTCGGCCTCTGGAAGCGGCTGCGGCAGGCCCTCCAGGCAAACGCCCGCGATGAGGTCCGGTCTCAGGCCGAGCTTGAGGACATGGTCCGAGAGGCGGACAAGGACCGGCTGCTCAAGGACGATGAGCGCGAGTCGCTGGTCCGCACAGTGGTTGAGGCAAAAGAGGACCACCAGAAGGCCAGGGCCTTTGCCTTGAAAAGGGTAGAGGCCGAGGGCGAGTTCGAGCTCAAGAAGCTCGCCCTTGGGCACAGGTTTGGGCTGGAGGAGGAGCGACTGGCCTTCGAGGTCTCCACGGCGCGTGAGGAGATGGAGGCGCAGTCGCAACTGGGGCTTCGCCGGCTGGACCTGGAGATCGCCAGGGAGCGCAGGCTGGCCGAGTTCCGCAGGGAGGAGGAAGCCGAGACCCAGGAGGCGGGCCACAGAGGCGCCGTCGGGGAGGCCAGGACCGCGGCCACCATCGCGGACATAGAGCGCGAACAGGACGAGAGAGACGTCGACATGGCCCTGGGCATCTACGACCGGTACAAGCAGGTAAAAAGGGAGGACGAGACCGCCCGTCAGTCGGCCGATCTGGATGCAGAGGAGAGGCGTCTGTCGATGGAGCTGGAGCGGGAGGGCCGGCAAGTGGAGATGCGTCTCAAGGAATCGAGGGCACGGCACGACCAGGAGTTGCAGCGGATAGAAGCCCTATCTCAGGTCGGCATCGAGACGCTGATAGCCGTGTCGGGCACGGAGCAGGCCCAGCTCCTGGCCCAGCTTGCCCGGACCAGGGCGCTCTCGGGCAGCTCGCCTGAGCAGATAATGGCCATGCAGGCCGCCGAGAGCCCTCAGGTGGCCAATGCGCTGAAAGAGGTCCTGACCGCTACAGCCGCCAGCGGCCAGCTGGAGCAGTACGAGCGGCTGGTGACCGAGCTCAAAGACAGCGCCAGTATGAGCCGCGAGGATTATCAGGCCAACATGCGGACCATGAACGAGATGTTTAACAAGGCGCTGGACACGGTTAAGGATACCGCTGTAGCCTTCAGCGGCCAGGCTCGGCCCGCTGCTGAGGGCTAGTGGGTTGCGACCTCTTTGCAATCGACCGGTTAGCTTGCCTAAGTGACGCTGTTCTGCTAGGATTCTTGCGAAAATTTTCTCGCCGGTTTCCGGCATCACGAGCTTCGAATTCCGCGCCCCTGCGAAGTCCTGCATCACTCGTTTTGCAGGTAAGGAGGCACAGCCAAGGGGCCCAGTGGCATCGAGGTAAAAAGGGGCGTCTACCAGAGCCACGGAGCCCCAACTGCCGCGCATGCTGCCCTGGCCTGAGTCCCTGTACCACCTGACCGAGATGCTCCCATGATTGGCTTGACTGGAGCTAACAGGCTGTTGTAAGGAGGTGCCTGATGAGCACACCCGCAACTCCAGAGGTAGCCGTGGGCTCGGGCCCACCGGGCGAAGGTGATGGGTCCCTGCTCCTGGCTGAGAGCACGCCCATAGGGGACCTGCCCGGCTTGCTGCGCAAGAAGGCGGTTATCGGAGCGGAGCAGGTAGGCTACGTTACCGTTAACGGCAACGTGGACTCGGAGCTGGGCACCGGGGCCTCCAACGTCGGATGGTCGGTGCTGGGGTTCGCCTTCGGCAAGAAGGAGGTCCTGAGGCTCCACAACAGGTCTTTTCGGCTGCTGCTGCACTTCTCCAACCTTCTCTCCAAAGGGTACGAGACGCTGGAAGCGGTCATCCACACCACCGTGTCGGTCAGTGAGCCGTCGCTGTTCTTCAGGACCGTCGTCAGGGGCCGTGACCGCCTCTCCTCGTCGGAGCTGGGGTCCATTATCGCAGCGGGCGTCGACGACATCGTCCAGATCAAGGTGACCGAGAACGAGGGCCAGTCCCTGCGTCACGACAAGGAAGCGCTGGACCGGCTGACCTCGGAGCTGCAGCCCCATCTGAGCAGCGTCTTGGGGGAGAGAGGGCTTCGTCTGGAAAGCGTCGACCTCGTCGCCTTCCACAACCCCGAAGAGGCCAACCAGCTTCTCGACGAGCTTTCGGAAGTCGAGAGGCTGATCAAGGGAGGGACGAAGCCTGGCAGAGAGGACGTACAGAGCCTGCTCACCAGGCTGACTAACTCGGGCCTGGCGACGGGGGAGATGGCGGAGCGCGCCCAGCTGGTGTTCGACGGCGGCACCGACCAGGCGTTCTTCAACTACATGAAGGACATTGCTACGGCTTCGCGACGCAGGCTCGAAGCTCAGGTGGTGGACAGGTCCGAGAAGCTGTCCCGGAAGCTGAGCGACGAGGCGTACGCCCCCGAACGCCGCAGCGCCTCGTTCACCGAGAAAGCCCTCAAGACGGCAGGGCCGCTGGCCACCGTCGTGGGCGTCGCCTACAAGCTGATACCGTCGGTAGCTGCGAGCTGGATCGTGCTGGTAGTGGGCGTCGCATTGGGGCTTCTTTCGTGGGTTTTCTTCCTGGTCTTTAAGATCAAGAGGCTTGGAGGGGGCAAGGGCGATGAGATCGTGATTCGCCTGGACAAGTGGGCCAAGAAAAACAGCATGTCCACCGACGAGCTGATCCGCCGCCAGATGGGCCGCGAGCTCTCCAACACCCTAACGGACATCACCGACGCCAAGCTGACCGCCTTCAAGCAGGAGAAGAAGGATGTCGCGGAAGCCCTGAGCGGGCTCGAGAATCGTACGGACCTGCTCAGGACCGAGGTCGAGTCGGCGCCAAGGGCGTCGACTATCGTCTCGGCCAAGGGCTTTCCGACACAGCGTATTTCCCGCATGGTCAGCTTCGAGGAGGAGATGCTACGGCACGCCCGAAACCTGTCCATCCGCGCCCAGACTGCGAAGGCGTCTCTTGACACGGAGGACGTAGACGCCCTTGCCACCGGCCTGGACAACTTCCAACGAACGTTCTCTAAAAGGCTCGGCTTCCTGGAAGGCTTCAAGGAGCTCTAAAGTGACGCCGCGCAGCCCTCTGGACCAAGCAAAGGAGGCACCATGGTCGCCACAATAGCCAACAACCGCTGGGTGAGAGAGACCTGGGACTTCGCAACAAGACTCGGTGAGAAGGACCTCTCGGGGATGTTCTCCAAGAAGATCGTCATCGAGGAGGGTACGACCGGTCTGCTCATGATCCAGGGCCGATACGATCAGCGGCTCGAGCCGGGCGAGCACGTCCTCGAGGGTGGCCTGGGTGCCGTCCTGGGAGGAAAGGGCAAAAAGCACATCGTGCTGGTGAGTCTCGCCGAGGTGGCACTGGACATCGCCCTGCCCCGGCTGCTGACCAACGACCCGGTGCCGTTCGCGGTGAACCTCACCGTTACCCTCAGGTTCGCCCCAGGCCGGGAGTCGGTCTTCCTGAGCAACTTCATGTCGTCACGGGACTACGTCGGCACCAATGAGCTCAGGAACCTGGTCTTCTCGGAGCTCAACGAAGGTGCCCAGGTGTGGGCCAGTAGCCACACAATCAAGGAGCTGGCCGAGGACCTCTCCCTGAGGGACGAGTTGTCCATCACGTTGCAGACGCATATGCAGGAGGTGCTCAACCGCTACGGGCTGGCCTTCGGCCGCGTGGAGGTCAAGGACTTCCGCTGCGAGATATGGGACAAGTCCGTCAACCAGCGCGTGGAGACGTCGCTCCAGGTCACCGAGGAGCGGGCGGGGCTGGAGGGCCGCAAGCGGCTGTTCGACATCGCGGTAGAGACGGACATCCAGGACATAACCGAGGACACCCAGAAGACGGCCACCTACGAGAAGCGCGTCCAGCTCTGGGAGCGGCTGCGCAGGGCCACCAGCCAGGACGAGATGAACAAGGTCCAGTCCGAGCAGGACCTGGAGGACTTCATCCGCAGCGCCGACAGGGACAAGCTCCTGAAGGAGGACGAGTTCGATCGCTTCAACGTCGCGCTCCGCGAGGCCGGCGAGGACCACGAGAGGCTGCGGGCCCACGTAACGCGCATAGCCGAGATTGAGCAGGAGTACGACTACAAGCGAATCGAGCTTGCTCGGCAGGCCGGGTTGAGCCGGGAGCAACTCGAGGGAGAGATGGGCCTGGAGCGGCTCAGGATAGAGAGCCAGCTTGAGACGGAGCTCAAGCGGGTGGACCTGACCCTGGAGGCCCAGCGGCGTGAGGGCGAGCACCGGCGCAACGAGGAGGACCTGGAGGCCGCATCCCGGTGGGAGAGGGAGGTGGGCGATTCCAAGGCGAACGCCGATGCCAGGGGTGCCGCCAGGGAGTCGGAGAGGCTGGACGCAGAGCTGGGCCTGGCCCTGGAGGAGAAGAAGGACGCCCAGGACCGTCTCAACCAGCAGGAGTCCGCTCGCATAGCGCTGGAAGCGGCTGCCGGGGAGCAGGAGCTTGCCCTGAAGACCCAGGAGGGCGAGCTGGACCTTCGCCTCAGGGAGCTGCGGGATCGACACGACCGGGAGATGGAGAGCGCCCAGGCCCTGGACACCCTGTCCCTGCATACCCTCATCGCGGTTGCAGAGGGCGAAAAGGCGCCACTGCTGGCGGACCTGGCCAAGACGGAGGCCCTCAAGGACATGTCGCCGGAGCAGATCATGGCCATGGCCTCGGAGCGAAACCCCGAGCTGGGCGGGGCCCTGGCCGAGATGGCCGCGAGGGGCGACAACGAGCAGGCCACGCAGATGTACGAGCGCCTCCTGTCCGAGCAGAAGGAGTCCGCCTCCCAGGTACGTGAGAGCCAGCGCGAGATGACGGAAACGATGAAGGAGATGTTCAACAAGGCGCTGGAGACCCAGTCCGAGGTGTCGAAGGCCTTCGCCTACGGCGGGGGTCAGCGGCAGGCTCCGGGGGCGCCAGCGGGCGCCGGAGTTCCCGGAGGCCAGGCCCAGCGCGTCGTCGTCTGCCGCCGCTGCATGCAGGAGTCCGCGGCCGGCACCAAGCACTGCCCCAACTGCGGCGACAGCCTCATGACCAGCTAGGCTCCCTCTCCCGACCGCAGGGGAAAAGGCCCCGGCGTCGACCGACACCGGGGCCTTTGTTCCGATGAGCAAGGCCAGATCTCTCCATCGTAGCCACTCACCATGCGAATGAGGGCACAGCGTCTCTGGCCTAGGACGTGGTGGCTCCGAGGGGCTGTCATCGGGACCGGGCTGGGAGCGACTCTCGTACTGGCGATCGTGGCCCTGAGCTCTATTACTAGCTGGGACGGGGTCTGCTGTCCCAACGGGGCGCAATCGGAGAGAGACACCATCCAGACCGCTATAGACTCGTATCTAGCGGAGGAGGCACTGGCGGCGCTACCTCCGGATGTTGTCCCCACCACCTCGCGGAACGAGTTCACTGCGGGGCCAGGCAGGCTGGACCTGACGGTCTACCTGCGGGATGCCACCACCATCTATTTCTACTGCTTCGACCGGGCCGGGAGGATCACTGCGCAGCACGACGGCCCGGAGGAGTGCCCTTAACGACGGCATCGCCCTGCGCCAGGAGGGCCTAACGGCCGGCGAGTTGGGCGGCAACGCTGGCAAGCGCCCGGGCGTACCTTGCCACCGAGTCCACGTCCACGGCCGAGGGCCAGCGGTCGGACTCGAGGTGGAAGAGTGCGTGGCCTCCGGCCAGCGATAGGTAGCGCCCGCCTCGCTCGTGAACGTTCCGCGCCTCTCCACCCGGTACGGTGCCGCGGGGAGCGACCTCTGGCATGGTCGCCTCCGCGCCCGTAATCGCGTCACGGGTCAGCCCCTTCAGCTCGTCATCTGACGCCAGGAGGTGGAGCCCGGGCTCCAGAGCGGCACCGATGGAGGCCCCCAGGTGCATCCACGCGAGGGCGCCCTTTGCCAGAGCTGGCCGGCCTCGAAGGAACGCCTCCAGCCCCAGATGCCCGAGCTCGTGGCCCGTAGTGGCCAGGAACATTACATCGTGGGCGGTCCCGGCCTCCGCCAGGGCGCGCATCACCTCCAGCCAGCAGGCAATGCCCCCTCCGCGCTCCGCGGCGCAGCACCACCAGCCGCTGCGCGGAGTCATGACCAACAGCGGAGGCAGGCTGGAGTCGGCGCCGGCCAGGGCTGCGACCACGTTGTAGGCCTGCGCGGGCGTACGCTCGACATGGGCCACGACGCGGCACAACGAACCATGAGCGGCGCGCTCGGCCAACCACCACCGTTCTTCGCCTGCCACCTGGAGCACCGGAGGGCCAAACGGAGCCAGGAAGTCCGGAGCGTTGCGCACGGCCAGGCCGGGTGCACCGCCGATGGTTACGGCGACGACCGCCCGGTCGCGGCCCGGGCGACGGGCTGCCTCAAGGTCCCCGCCGCCCGGCGCGACCTCCACGAGGTCTATGTCAGCATCGTCGCCGGGTAGCTTGAGCCGGCCGCTGACGCCCTCCGCGTCGGTGAACCCGCCGTCGAACAGAGGGAGGCCCGCCACCCGGCGCCCCTCTATCTCCACGTAGCAATGCCGAGAGTCGATGCGCCTAAGCGGGAAAGGCTCAAGGGTCGGCTCGAGGCCCATGTTAGCCGCCAGTCCGGCCAGCCATTCGCCCGACACGTGGTCAACCGCGGTGCCCGTGCGATGCCAGCCCTGGGCATCGTACTCCCGGATAGCCGACGCTATTCGGCGGCGCTGCTCAGCATCCCGAGTCATCGGTGTCGACTAAGCGATGGAGCCGATGCCGTAGGCGCCCTGGAGGGTTTTCCCCT
>JADFHV010000067.1 GCA_022566975.1 Chloroflexota bacterium | reverse complement strand
ATGAATCCACCGCAAGCCTCTTTGCTGATGAATCGCGCGGTGACGCTGTCCAAGATGTGCGGCTCCGGCCGCTGGAAGGTACCGACCAGCTTGATCACTCCGGTGACCAGCTCGGTCGGGCTCTTCACCCTCTTGAAGCGTGCCTCCTTGAAGAAGTCCGAGTTGAGCAGCACACGGAGGACCGAGCGCAGCTCGCCGTCCGATTCGAAATAGGCCTTGACCAGGGTCTCGATGGCCTCGGGGTCGCGGGGAGGCACCTGTTCCCAGGCAGGCACCTGGGGCTCGTCCGCCACGAAGAAGTTGTAGAGGTGACGGGCGATGAACTGGGCCGTCGCCGGCTGCTTGACGATGATCTCTATGATGTCCTCGCCGTTGAAGCGGCCCGTCTCCCCGAGAAACGTCTTCTCGCTATCGTCGTGGTCGTCCTCGAGGAAGATGAAGCTGGGCGGGTAGTAACCCTGGGTGTAGAGCGGGATGGGCTGGGTGAAGGTCCAGCCGGTGAATGCGCGGGCGGCGTTCTTGATGTCTTGCTCGCTATAGTTGCCCACGCCCATGGAGAAGAGCTCGAGCAGCTCTCGGCCGAAGTTCTCGTTTGGCTCGCCCTTACGGTTCTCGTTGTTGTCGAGCCAGAAAATCATCGCCGGGTCCCTGGACAGCTCGACCAGGATGGTGCGCAGATCGGAGAGACCGACGCGACGGAACATGTCGATCTGGTTGGCGGAGGCCAGGAGGTGCTGGTTCTTCGAGGTGCCCGTGGCGAAGACGTGGTGCCAGAAGAGGGCCATCTTCTCCTCCAGCGGACGTTTCGTGGCCACCATGCGGTACATCCACGTCCCCACGTAGACACCCTCGCCCACGTAGTAACGTTCGACGACATCGGCGTCCACCTCCGGGAGCCGCTCGGGGTGGACCAAGTCCTCTACGAGGTCTTCATAGAGCCTGGAGGCGAGGTCCTCGAGCTCCTCCCGGGTGGCGCCGAAGCCGGCACGGCGCATCAGGTGAGCCGTTAGAGCGAGGTCATTCTGATGCACGCCATCTCCTCCTCGGGACCGGTCTGGTGAACTTTCACTAGTGCTCTGTCAACACTGTGATGATGCGCAGGGCTTCCCCCCCATCTCAATCTTCCCCCTCAAGGGGGAAGAGGCATTATCCTCTCCCCCGCCTCTAGAGAGGGGGCCTGAGGTTGCCTCGAAGTCTGCATCGGACATGTGACAGACTATTGCCGTGTCCGCCTGTAGACGCGTGAATTCTACTTCAACATTTGGAGGGGACGCAACCCGAAAATGGCGTAATTCGCGAAAGGGGGAGGAGCTCCTCCCGACGGCGGCCTCAGACTCCTACGACGGCTCCCAGCGACTCGACTCCAGCCCACTCCATGCGCGCCCCGAACGTGGCTCCGAAGTGGTCTGCCAGCACCGGTATGACCTGCTCCACCGAAAGCTCTTTGGACAGCAGAGACTCCATTGAGGTGACCCCGGCCCGCGGCATACCGCAGGGCACGATGTGCTCGAAGTAGGAGAGGTCGGGGTGCACGTTCAGGGCGAAGCCGTGCATGGTGACCCTGCGGCTGATCTTTACACCGATGGCGGCGATCTTGGCGTCGCCGACCCATACGCCCGTAGGCTTGTCGTCCCTCCCCGCCTGCACCCCGAAGTCTCGCAGGGTAGCTACCAGAGAATCCTCCAGGGCCCGGACGTACTTCATGGGACCGCCGCCCCAGCGTCGCAGGTCGACGACGGGGTACCCGACAAGCTGCCCGGGGCCGTGGTAGGTCACCTCTCCGCCCCTGTCGGTACGGTGGACCTCGGCCCCCAGGCGCGAGAGCTTTTCTTCAGAGACCAGTACGTCCGTGTCCTTCCCGCGCCGTCCCAGGGTGTAGACGTGCGGGTGCTCCAGGAAGAGGAGGAGGTCGGGCAGAGACCCTTCGGCTACCTGCCGATGAAGGCTCCTCTGGAGCTCCAGGGCGCGGGTGTACTCGACGGTGCCGAGGGAGACTGCGAGGCAGGTGACCAAGGTGCGTACCCAGCTAATATATCGGCGTGTCCGGCCCGATGGCTTCCAGCAGGCGTTTGACGGAGCCGATGAAGGAGCTGGCCTCGGCGCCGTCCATGACGCGATGGTCGAAGGTGAGGCACAGGTTCATGACGGACCTTATGGCGATGGCGTCGCCGATGACGACGGGCCGCTTCACAATCGTTTCCGTAGCCAGGATCGCGGCCTGCGGCGGGTTGACCAGCGGCCGGGAGACTACGGAGCCGAGCGCCCCGGTGTTGTTGACGGTGAACGTCCCTCCCTGCACGTCCTTCAGCTCTAGCTTCCCCTGGCGGGCCCGGCCGGTTAGGTCGTCGAGGGCGGTGGCCAGCCCGGCGATACTCAGCCGGTCGGCGTCGTGGACCACGGGGACGACGAGGCCGTCCGGCGCCGCCACCGCCACACCGATGTTGATACGATGCTTTACAAGCACGGCATCCCCGGCCCACGACGAGTTGAGCAGAGGGTTCTCGCGAAGCGATTCGGCCACCGCCTTGAGCACGAAGGGCAGGTAGGTCAGGTTCACGCCCTCTCTTAGCTGGAAGTCGGGCCGTGCCCCCTCCCGCCTCCGGACCAGGCCGGTGACATCGACCTCCACGATGCTCCACGCCTGCGGGATCTGGCTGGAGCTGATGACCATGTTGTCGGCGATCATGCGCCGGACGGGCGTAAGAGGTATCCGCTCCTCGTCAGGGCCGGGGGCGGCGGCCGGACCGCGAGAGGGCTCGGCCGACGGTCGGCTTTCGATGAAGGCCTGAACGTCCTTGCGGGTAACGCGTCCACCCATTCCCGTGCCGACGACCAGGGAGAGGTCGACGTCGTGCTCCTCGGCCAGCCGCTGCACGGCCGGGGAGTAGCGCTGGCGCTTTGTGCCCGCCGGTGCGGCGGATGCCTCCGGAACGCCGGCGCTCATGGGGCCGCCCGAGCCCGTCGGCCCGCCGGGGGACACGTCCTTGAGCAGCACTCCCGTTGTGTCGATCTTTTCGGACTCTGCGACGACCGCTTGAGGCTCGGATGCGGTCGAGGGCTCTTCACCCTCGACCTCAATCTCGGCGATAACCATCCCCATGGGAACGGTCTGGCCTTCCTCCACCAGTATCGACGTGAGGACGCCCGAGACCGGCGACGGCATCTCCATGTTCACCTTGTCGGTGACCACCTCGACCAACGGGTCATACTTCTCGACGCTGTCGCCCACCGACTTCAGCCACTTGCCGATGATCCCTTCGGTGACCGACTCGCCTACCTGTGGCAGCTCTATTTTCATGTGTGCATCTCGCGGGGAGGGGTGTTGAATCCCGACGGGTCGGGAAGACCATACCACTGGGCCCCTTTCCTTCGGCTGACTCAGGACAGGCTCTGGCTAGGAAGGGGAAAGAATTTGTATCTAAGGGACACCCTCAGACTCCCGGCAATCCCGACAGGTCGGGACTGCACACCCCTTTCTTCCGCAGCCTCCTAGTACTGGGCCAGCCGACGGATGGCGTCGGCAATCTTGGTCGAGTCGAGCATGAACATCGCCTCCAGGGGTGGGCTGTAGGGCATAGGCGGGACCTCCGGCCCGGCCAGCCGCATCACAGGCCCGTCCAGGTGCTCGAAGGCGTGCTCGGAGACGACGGCCGCAACCTCGGCGCCGATGCCACCAGCCTTCGTGTCCTCATGGACCACGAGGACTTTGCCGGTCTTCCTGACGGAGTCGAGAATCACCTCGTGGTCCATCGGCCTTACAGTCCGGAGATCCACGACCTCAACGCTGATTCCCTCCTGCTCCAGGTCATGGGCCGCCTCGAGACAGTGGTGGACCATGAGGCCGTAGGTGACCACGGTGACATCGTCACCCGCTCGCTTGACGTCCGCCACACCGATGGGGATGGTGTATTCGCCGTCCGGGACCTCGCCCCGTACCAGACGATAGGTGCGTTTGTGCTCGAGGAAGACCACCGGGTCGTCGTCTCGGATAGCGCTCTTGAGCAGTCCCTTGGCGTCGTAGGGGGTTGCCGGCGTGACGACTTTGAGCCCCGGCGTGTGGGCGAAGAAGGCCTCTACGCTCTGCGAGTGATAGAGGCCACCTCGCACGCCGCCGCCGTAGGGGGCCCGGACGACCAGCGGCACGCACACCTGGCCGTTGGTGCCGTAGCGGACGCGGGCCGCCTCTCCCACGATCTGGTTTACGGTAGGCCAGATAAAATCGGCGAACTCGATCTCGGCGATAGGACGCATGCCGTTCACGGCGGCACCCACGCCGATTCCCGCGATGGAAGACTCCGCCAGAGGCGTATCGATGACCCGCTCCTCGCCGAACTCGTCGATGAGCCCGTCGGTGGCTAAAAAGACACCGCCGCGGACGCCGACGTCCTCGCCCAGCACGAAGACCCGCTCATCGCGGGCCATCTCCTCGCGTATGGCCTCGCGTACCGCCTCGAGTACCGTCAGTACCGCGATCACCCACCTCCCGCCGACCGGTCGTCGGGCGCGTAGACGTGGTCGTAGAAGCCCTCGGTCCCAGGGTAGGCGGCCTCCTCCGCGAAGTCGGTCGCCTCGTTGACCTCCCGTTTCGCGGCCTCCTGGAACTCCGCGTCCTTCTCGGGCGTCAGTACGCCCGTTGTCGAAAGCTGCTCCCTCAGGATTCTAATGGGGTCTCGCTTCCGGGACTCCTCAATGTCCTCAGCGGTCCTGTAGCGACGGTCGTCGTCGTCGCTGGTATGCGGTAGGTAACGCTCAACGTTGGCCTCGATGAGGGTCGGGCCGAGGCCCTCACGGGCCCTGCGCGCCGCCTCGCTCGTAGCCTCGAAGACAGCCGCGATATCGCAGCCATCGACGGTCAGGCCGGGCATCCCATATCCCTGAGCGCGGCTGGCCACGCTGTCCACGGCCATCTGCTTCGACAGGGGGACCGAGATAGCCCACCGGTTGTTCTCGCAGAAGAAGATGACCGGCAGTCTATGTATGGCCGCGAAGTTCATGGCCTCGTGGGTGTCGCCTGCACTGGTCGCTCCGTCCCCGAAGTAGACGATGGTGACGGCATCTTCCCCACGCATTTTCGATGCCAGGGCTGCCCCAACCGCCTGGGGGAGGTTTGTGGCCACCACGTTGGACAGGTTATAGATCCCGTATTTGGGATAGGCGCCGTGCGTGGCGAACTGGCGAGCGCCACTCATGGGCTCTCCCGCCTTGGCCATGTAGCCCAGCATGATCTCTTTGGCGGTCATGCCCAGGGTCAGGAGCGCGGCCAGGTCGCGATAGTAGACGTAGAACTGGTCCTCGCCGGGACGCAGCGCCCAGACGCTGCCGATCTGCGCCGCCTCTTGGCCCTGTGCGGAGGCGACGATGGCCGCCTTACCCTGTCGGTTTAGCAGCCATGCGCGTTCGTCCAGCGTCCGGCACAGCACCATCTGCCGGTACATCTCGAGCAGGGATTTTTCGTCCAGCACGCCGCCGATGCCCCTGTCTTTCGTACTTAGGGTCGAAGTGTTGCTCTGGGGGTCTTCCATCGGTGTGCTTTTGCGCCGTAGCCTTCTCGATTCGGCCCGTCAAAAGGGGAAGGAAATCCTTCCTCCACTGGGGACGGATGATCTCTTGTCCTCCCTTCCCTTGCGGGAGGGAGTTAGAGGGAAGGGGAGTCGCTCTGAACCTGCCCCGCCACTAAAGCCGCGCCAGGTATTGGGCGACGAAATCGAGGCCCACCAGTCCGCTGTAGGCCTTCTGCAGACGGTCCGTCACGGGGCCGGGCACGCGGCCGGTGCCTATGACGGCGCCGTTGAACGTCGACACGGGAACGATGCAGAAGCTGGTGGACGTTATAAAGACCTCGTCGGCGGTGTACGCGTCGAAGAGGTCCATGTCCGCCTCATGCAGCTCGATGCTCAGCTCCTGCGCCAGATCGATGGCCGTCTGGCGGCTTATGCCCGGCAGGATGTACTGCTCACGGGGGGTGGTGATGGCGCCGTCCTTCACCACAAATACGTTGGCGCCGGGGCCTTCGGCGATATTGCCGTTTACGTCCAGCAGGATGGGCCACGCATCCGGGTCCTGAGACTTGACCTCCAACTCGGCCTGCACCAGGTTGATGTAGTTGTGGACCTTGGCCCTGGGGCTCATCGAATCCGGCGGCGTCCGTCTGACGGAGGGGACGATCACCGGGAGCCCGTCCCGGTAGAACTTTGCTCTGGCCTCGAAGGGCAGCGGAACGCACTCGATGATGACCGAGGGCTTACCGGCGACTCCCCGTGTGACCCTCTGGGTTACCCAGTAGTCGTCGTCTTCGCCCAGGAGGGGCAGGTTGGCGTTCAGCACCTGCATCGTCAGGTCGGTCCAGTCCTGCTTGCTCAAGCCAGGGTCGAGGCGCATGTACTTCAAGGAGTTCTGGAACCGGTCCAGGTGCTCGCTGAGCCTGAATATCTCTCCGCCGAAAGTGCGCGTCGTGTCGAAGACCGCGTCGCCGTGGGTGAAGCCGGCATCACGGATGGAGATCTTCGCCTGGCTCTCGGGAAGAGTCTCTCCGTCAATATATGCAACCCGTTCCTGGGCCATCGTCGTGCCTCCGTTTCCTGGTCTCTATTAGAGGGTGTTGAATCCCGACGGGTCGGGACGACCATCCCCCTGGCTCCCTTTCCTTCGGCTGACTCAGGACAGGCTCTGGCCAGGAAGGGGAAGAATTTGTATCTGAGGGACACCCCTTCGACGATGCTCAGGGCAGGCTCTCAGACTCCCGGCACAGGGGCTTTGCCCCTCTGCACACCCCATATTTCATCAGCCTGTTGGATGCCGGTACGTCTCATCAGTGGCGTCCGTCCGGCGCGGTCGCCGGCCTGTGGTCAGCTCTTGAACCGGTATCCAACGTTCCAGATTGTCTCAATGAAAGAGTTGTCCGCGTCCTCTATCTTGCTACGAAGCCGGCGAATGTGCACGTCCACCGTGCGTGTTCCGCCGAAGTAGTCGTAGCCCCATATCTGCCGAAGCAGGGCATCTCTAGTGTATACGCGTCCGGCGTTGGCGGCCAGCAGGCGCAGCAGCTCGTACTCCTTGAACCTCAGGTGGACGCGCCGTCCCCTGACCGACACCTCGTAGGTCGTGGGATTGATCACCAGCTCCCTGACCCGGATCACGTCCGGACCCTCGTGGGACCGGGCGCGCGCTACGAGAAACTTCGCCCTGGTGACAAGCTCCGCCGCGTCCGGGGGGATCAGCACAAAGTCGTTGATTGCCGGTAACGATTCGAAGTCCCTCAGCCGGGCACGGGTCACGAGCGCCAACACTGGAAGCCGGGCCCGCGAGCACGCCTCGGCGCAGACCTCGATCTCCGGCCTGGACATCGCTCCGATATCCAGGAGCGCGAGACCAGCGCCCGAGCGCGACGTCAAGGCGTCGAGGTCCGCCTCGCTGGATATGAGCACGGCCGGTACGCCCTGCTCCTCCAGGAGATCGACAGCGGTGCGCTGACCGTCGTCAGCCAGGCGAAGTCCATTGACCACGATATAACGTCCTAGGCCGGATCAACCACGCCAGCGAAGTCTCCGGCATCACTTTGTCAGGCGGGCGCGCTCGCCGCCTTGTTGAGATCGGACTGGACCAGGAACCAGACGACCGGGCTGAACACGAGGAAGAGGATGAAGATGGCTATGCCCGGATACTTCCGCTTGGAAAACTCCTCGTATTCCATGGAGTAGTGCCACCAGGAGAAGAGGTTGGCAAACGGAATGAGTGACAACACAGTCCATACTCCAGCGCCTTCGTCCTTACCGTTGGCGATGTGGAGCTCCTTCAGCGTCACGTAATACCAGTATACGGCGTAGATACCGAGCGTGACGATGACGAGCACCACCTGCATGACCATGTTTCTTTGTTATATGTGGTCCGTGCTCATCGTCTAACCCCTCTGCAAAGTCCTGCGGGTGCAAAATGCTACGGGCTGGACTCCGTAACCCTTAGCCACCTGAACTCGAGGCTCCCGTCTCGATGGGAACGCCTACCGAGTTGCCCCACTCCGTCCAGGAGCCGTCGTAGTTCCGCACACGCTCGTATCCCAACAGGTATTTCAGGACGAACCAGCTGTAGGATGCCCTTACCCCTAGGCGGCAGTAGGCGACTATCTCCTGGTCGGGGGTGACCCCCTTGCCCTCGTACATCCCTCTCAGCTCGTCGGCGGACCTGAACGTACCGTCCTCCGTAGCGCCGTCGTCCCACGGGATATGGACCGCGCCCGGAATGCGTCCGTTACGGTAGATGCCCGGCTGTGGCGCCTCCGACGGTATCCGGCCTGAGTACTCCTCGGACGTACGGGTATCCAGCAGCCTGAGGGAGGGGCTGTGAAGGTTGGCGACTATGTGCTCTCTGGTCGCCCGCAGACTCTTGTCCGGGATGCAGGCCCTGTAGGCCTTCGGCGTGGGGACGGGTGTCTCAGGGGACAGCGGCCTGCCCTCGGCCACCCATTTGGCGCGTCCACCGTCCAGCAGGCGTACGTCCTTGTGCCTGTAGCACTTGAGCAGCCAGAAGGCCCATGTGGCCGAGCGATTGTTACCGTCGCCATAGAGGACCACGGTGGTCGTGTTTTCGATACCGGACCGGCTGAGGAGCTCTTCGAGTTGCGACGGTCCGGGTATGTCCCGTCTTGTCTGGTCCTCCAGGTCCCGGTGCAGGTGCCAGCCGACGGCTCCGGGGACGTGGCCTCGATCGTAGCCGGCCTCGAGGTCCGTGTTGACCTCGGCGACTACGATAGAGGGGTCCCCGAGATGCTCCTCAAGCCAGTCTGTGCTGACCAGGACCTCGGGACGGGAATGGGACTGGGTCATCTTGCCATCTCTACGACCAGCCTTCGCCACGACTATAGACCACAGACAGGGCCAATTCAAGGCCGCGTCGCTAGTGTCCCATCGTGAAAGTTCGCTAGTTGTCTCAGGGAGCGACATGTTAGGGCTGAACCTGTACTCGCGGCTCTTTCCCCCCCCCCCCCCACCCCGGCGGCAACGGGGGGGTTACCCCCCCCCCAAAATATGTATTTGCTTTCTTTTCTGGAACCACACACACAATTTCTATGAAACTTGACCACAACCTTCATCAACTGTGATGTACCAAAGTAAATCGGCCACATCAAAATCTGTGTTCATTGAGGGGGTCTACGGGGGAGGGGGGTTTGATTCCCCCAAAATAGGTATTTGCT
>JADFHV010000066.1 GCA_022566975.1 Chloroflexota bacterium | reverse complement strand
CCGGGCCAGTTCCGGAGCCGACATCGGTTTCTGCAATGCCGATCAAGTCATTCGCGCTACTCTGCCAGTTGGCGATGTTGATATAAACGCGATTTTCCGGACAGGAGGCCACCGTGGACATGAGGTTATTAAAGCCAACCTGAAAGGCGAAGCAATCGAGGCCTATTTAAACGCATTGCGGCGAACGGATTATCCTTTAACCCAGTGGTCGGGATTCCGTGCTTTTGTGCCTGGGGAAAATGCCGCATCGGATATCATTAAAACCGACCTCGATCCGGACCGCCTCTACAATGTCATAATGCCCAAGAAGGAATGGGATACACGGCTTCTGCGGTCGTTCAGGAAAGTGATAGAACAAAATATAGGGGCTGAAATCAAGGTTCCCCAACATGTACTCACAGCGATTCCGACATCGACACGACCATAGAGGCCGCAGCCCGAGCGCTGGCCTAGACCCCCGCCGTGTCAGGTGTCGAACCGTACGCACGCCGGATCGCCCCGTCAAGCTCCCCGTCGTTTACCACCAGGGCGAACTCGACCAGCCGACCCGTAACGGACCGCAGACCAGCTACAAGCTCGTTGTCCGGGTGAAAGTCCGTAATCGCGACACGGCAGCTCCCATCGGGCCTGATCTCGACGGGCAGGACGTGGTTTTCAAGGGCAACCTCCCGAGGAACAAGGCGCAACGCCTCAGCGCTCGCCTGCACAGCCTCTACGTCCACCAAGGGGACTTTGAAAGCCGAGCTCAGCACCGAGGCGACGGTCTCGCGGGAGACTACGCCCAGCGCCACTAGGGCTTCTAGCAGGCAGTCCCCCCGGCCACGGCTCTCCACCCGGACTCTCTCCATCTCTTCCTCGGTCGCCAGCCCGGCCTCCACCAGGGCGTCTCCTATCCGCTCCTCAGGGTGCGTCGTGTCAATGGCATCGAGTTGCGATAGCACATCGGACGCGGACTTCGGGCGATCGGCCGGCTCCTTGGCGAGCAGCCTCAGGATGAGCTCCTCCAGGGCCTCCGGGCAGTGAGGGTTGTATGCTCCGGGCGGAACCACCTTCGCGTTGATGTGCTGACTGACGACGGCCAGGGGGGTTTCCGCTTTGAAAGGCGGCCTCCCCACAATCATCGCGTAGAGCAAGCAGCCCAGAGAGTAGAGGTCGCTACGGCCATCCACCTCTCCACCGGACGCGAACTCCGGAGGCATGTAGCTGACGGTCCCCACCATCATCCCCTCGCGCGTCACCCTCTCCTCGCCGACCAGCATGGCGATTCCAAAGTCACCGATCTTGGCCGTGCCGTCTTCCATCATCCAGACGTTGCCTGGCTTGAGGTCCCGGTGGACCACGTCTCTACCATGGGCGAAGGCGAGGCCACTGCACACGTCCTTGGCCACCCTGACGACGGTAGCGGCGTCCAGTGAGCCTCCCGAGTCCCTCATCAGGTCCTCTACACTGCCGCCCGTCATCACCGACACGACCATGTATGGCTGTCCGTTTTCGTCACCGAAATCGTGGATCTGCACTATGTTCTGGTGCTCTGTCAGTCTGCCCATCGTCTGGGCCTCACGCAGCACCCGCTGTCGGCCGACGTCGTCCAGGCCTTCGGTCTTGATCAGGGCGAATGCCACGTCTCGGTCGATGAGTGTGTCGTGAACGAGGTACACCTTCTTACGGGCCCCCTCACCCAGGAAACCCTTCACCAGGTACCGGCCACCCTTGAACATAACGGGCGGCGGCGGAGCGGGCTCCCCGGGGAGGTCATCTGCTGTCGAGGTGGCTTCTCCGGTGCTGACGACGGGCGTCCCGCACTTGTCGCAGAACCGGGCGCGCGCACGGAGGGGCCTGCCGCACCTGGCGCACTCGCTCACCAAGTTCAGCCCGCAGTTGAGGCAGAACCTGGGGGACGACGCGTTCTCCTGTCCGCAGCGCGGACACCGCATGGGGCTGGACTCGGTCATAGTGGCGGGCGGCCTAGCTAGATCCGGTCAGGCTGCTTCTGATACCGGCGATGGCATCGGCCACCGCCACGTCGGGGTTGAACACAGCGGAGCCGGCCACCAGGACCGTCGCCCCGGCCTCAAAGGCGGCCATCGCCGTCTTGGTATTGATTCCACCGTCAACCTCCAGGTCCGCCGGGAGACTCAACTCGTCCAGCGTGGCCCTCACCTTCGCGATCTTGCCCACCATGCTCTCGATAAATGACTGGCCCCCGAACCCAGGGTTGACGGTCATCACCAACACCTGGTCCAAGTCAGGCAAAAGCGTGTCCACGGCGTTCACGGGGGTCGCCGGGTTCAGCGCCACACCTACCCTGGCACCGGCCTCCTTGACCTGTTGGACCACGCGATGCAGATGGGTGCACGCCTCGGCATGGACGGTGATGATGTCCGCTCCAGCCTCGACGAAATCTAAGATAAACCGTTCGGGAGCGGTAACCATCATGTGCACGTCCAGGGGAAGGTCTGTCCACCGCCGGATGGCCTTGACCACCGGCGCCCCTATGGTGAGATTGGGCACGAAGTGGCCGTCCATGATGTCCACGTGGATGTAGTCGGCGCCGCCTTGCGCGGCCTCCGCCACCTGCTCTCCCAGCCGGCTGAAGTCGGCCGACAGTATCGAGGGCGCAATCTTGACGGCGTGGGCGCTAGACACCCTCGGCCTCCAGCGCGGCCCTGGCGTCGTCAAGCGCCTTCCGGACCTGAGTTGGTGCCGTGCCGCCGGGCACGTCTCTGGCCTCTACGGAGGAGTCCACCGTGATGGCCAGCACGTCCTCGCCGAACAGCTCGGAGAAGCTACGGTATGTCTCGATGGGTAGCTGGTGCAGTAGGACCCCCTGCTCGGCCGCGCGCTGCGAAAGCCGGGCGACCACCCCGTGCGCCTCTCTGAATGGCAAGCCCTTGGCGACCAGGTAGTCGGCGACATCCGTCGCCAGCAAATAGCCGTCCTGAGCGGTGCGGCGCATCCTCTCCGTATTGAGCGTCATCGTTGAGACCATGCCGGCCAGCGCCTCCAGAGTGGGCACCAGGGTGTCCACCGTATCGAAGAACGCCTCCTTGTCCTCCTGGAGGTCACGGTTGTACGTCAGCGGCAGGCCCTTGAGCACCGTCAGCAGGCCAAGAAGGTGGCCAAACACCCGGCCCGTCTTGCCTCGGGCGAGCTCGGCGAAATCTGGGTTACGCTTCTGCGGCATTATGCTGCTGCCGGTGGTGTACTCGTCGCTCAGCCGCACGAAGCCGAACTCCTCCGACGACCAGATGACCAGCTCGTCGGCCAGACGGGACAGATGGACCATGCACATTGCCGCCGCCGACTGGAAGTCGAAGAGGAAGTCCCTGTCGGACACGGCGTCCATGCTATTGGTGGAGACGGCGCCAAACCCCAGCTCCCGTGCGACGGACTCCCGATCGATGGGGTACGGGACGCCCGCCAGAGCCCCGCTGCCGAGCGGCAACACGTCGGCGTTTTCCCAGGCACTAAGAAACCGCCGTCTGTCCCGTCCCAGCATCTCGAAGTAGGCCAGCATGTGGTGGGCGAAGAGGACGGGTTGAGCCCGCTGAAGGTGGGTATAGCCCGGCATTACGGCGCTGTCGTTGGCCGACGCCCGGCCGACGAGGGCCTGCCTGAGCCCGCCTATCGCGCTGACTACCCCAGAGCCCGCTTCCTTGGCGTACATCCGCATGTCGAGGGCGACCTGGTCGTTGCGCGACCGCGCCGTATGGAGCTTGCCCGCCGTGTCGCCTATATTCTCGAATAGGCGACTCTCGATGTTCATGTGGATGTCTTCGAGGTCCTCCCTCCAGGGGAAGTCGCCGCTTTCGATCTCCCGCCGGATGGCTTCGAGTCCGACGACGATAGACTCGGCGTCCTCTTCGAGGACTATCTTCTGCCGGGCCAGCATGCGGACGTGGGCAATCGAGCCCGCGATATCCTGCCTGTACAGGCGCCGGTCGTAGTGGATAGACGAGGTGTAGGTGGACAAGGTTTCGTCCGTCAGAGCTGCAACATCTCCGTAGGGCTGAGTTCGCCTGTGTCCGGGTCTACCTGATATCCCAGAGTCTCCAGTGCGGTCACGCCCATCACAGAGGGGTCGTCTTCCTCTCCGCATATCACAGTTACGCCCGCAACGGCTCCGTCGAAGCTCATCACAACAACGCCGGTGTCGCGTTCGACGATGCCCCCGAATCCTCTGAATCTGCGACGGCCGATGGGACTCACTCCCAGGACCTCCAGAATACGACGCGGAACCAGGCTGAGCATGGCTCCGCTATCGACTGGGAGCTCAACGTCCTCCTGGAGCCTGATCCGTTCGGGGTTGGATATGCCGACGTTTACGTGTACGAATCCCATCTCTAGGCCTCGCGCTTGGGGACCAGAAAGCGCCGACGCAGGGTCAGGACCTGCTCATCCCGCTGGTTGAAGGCGCGACTCTCCAGGTACACGATGCCCCTGTCAGGCCGGCTCTGGGTCTCCCGTACCTCAAGCACCTCGCTCTCGGCGTAGATGGTATCCCCCTGGAAGACCGGACCGTCGTGGGTGATACGCTCGTACTCGAGGTTGGCGATGGCCTTGCCTGAGGTGTCCCGAACGCTCATCCCTACCACCAGGCTCAGCACTAGCGTGCCGGCCACCAGGATCTTGCCGTGCTGATGGCCCTGCATATAGTTGTCGTCGATGTGGAGCGGGTTATGGTTCATGGTCAGCAGGGAGAACAGATGGTTGTCACCCTCCGTGATCGTCTTGCCTGGCCAGTGCTTGAACACGTCGCCGGGCTGAAAGTCCTCCAGGTAGCCGCCAAAAGCCTCTCTACCGTCGTGGATCACGGATGACATCCTTTCCTTTATCGAGGTTTTTCCTCAAACCACAGGCCCTTCGTGCGATTCAGGCCATCTACGATGCAGCCGGGCCCTATATCGGGTTGTTCTTGTCCACCTACCGGAGGGACTCGAATCTGGGTCTCGAAAGCACTTTCTCGCCGGCCCAGCCCGGCAATCCGCAGTCCAAACAGCCTGGGGGCGGGCCTGACGGACGCATGCCCTCGAATGATAGGACTTGGTCGCATTCTACCGCATCGCCCATCATGCGGTTGGGATCACTGCCTGCCTGTGCGCTCCTAGCCAACGGGATTGCGAGAAACTGCTCGCAACTGTCGGACTCGCCTGTCCGTGCGCTCGCAGAGGCGCCGGCCATGGACAGCCGTCCTTCGGTCCGTGAGAACTGATTCCCCATTGGGTGGACCTGTCATCTGGGCTCGCGCATCCCGAATTTCTGTATCCGATTATTGTCGGTGTCAGCCACGTAGACGTTCCCCTGAAGGTCCACGGCGACGCCTCCGGGCTCGTCGAACTGGCCCTCGCCGGTGCCCTCGCTCCCCCACTGGGCCAGAAAGTCCCCCTCGGCGGTGAACTTCTGGACCCTGTGGTTGAAAGTGTCAGCCACGTAGACGTTCCCCTGGGGGTCCACGGCGATGCCTTCGGACCTGTCGAACTCGCCCTCACCGGCGCCCCGGCTGCCCCACTCGGCCAGAAAGGCCCCGTCAGCGGTGAACTTCTGGATCCGGTGGTTTAAATGATCGGCAACATACACGTTGCCCTGGGGGTCCACGGCGACGCCTCCGGGCCTGTCGAGCTGGCCCTCGCCGGTGCCCTGGCTGCCCCACTCGGCCAGAAAGGCCCCGTCGGCGGTGAACTTCTGGATCCGGTGGTTGAAAGTGTCAGCCACGTAGACGTTCCCCTGGGAGTCCACGGCGACGCCTTCGGGCTCGTCGAACTCGCCCTCATCGCTGTCGAGCCTCCCCCACTGGACCAGAAAGGCCCCGTCGCTGGTGAACTTCTGTATTCGGCTGTTGTTGGTGTCAGCCACGTAGACGTTCCCCTGGGGGTCCACGGCGACGCCTCTGGGGGAGTCGAACTGGCCCTCACCGGTGCCCTCGCTCCCCCACTGAGACAGAAAGGCCCCGTCGGCGGTGAATTTCTGGATCCTATGGTTCTCGGTGTCGGCCACGTACACATTGCCCTGCCCGTCCACGGCAACCGCGTGAGGCCCAAGTAACAGGCCGTCGCCGTTCCCCCACTTCAGCAAGAAGGTGGGAGGGGACTGCCGATCGAGCGAGTTTGGGGGCGTGTCCGTGGCAGTCGAGAGGGGTAACGGGGTCGCCGTCGGCGTGGGCGGGACAGCAGGGGCCGGTGCGGGTGGGGCAGCGGGTGGGGCAGCGGGGGGGGACGTGGGAGTATCAGCTGGTGTGGGGGATGAAGTAAACGTGAGAGATGGTTCGGGCGCGACGGTAGTGGGGGTTGGACTGGGTCCATCCCCGTTACACGACGCGACGAGAAACGCCGCGATCACTAACCCAAGGGCGAGATAGCGCATAACTACCTCTCGCTAGTCTCAGCGTGGTGAACTGTCGTTCGATGGGCAGCGGAGGCGGTTTTCACTTCGTTTGCACCCTCTTCCAACGCCTCCGGGCACGCACGTGTCCCTTGGATAAGGAAGTTCCCCAATTGTAGGCCAGGATGAACAGAGCCAGCCCCATCTGGTTGGCCACGAACCTGTGGCAGGACAGCCGGGTCCGGTTGAGGGCGTACTTGCCCTCTTTGATCCACTGCTCGGCAGTGCCTCGGCCATTGTAGAACAGAACGCGTGGTTGTACGACTCACCGTGCCCTTAACCGGTGTGTCAAAGACGGTTGAGGCCGGGACATGACCGCCGCAGTCGCCTCCGACCCGTACGCTCCTCGGGAGATCCTGACCCATAATGGGACTGGCGCAGTGCCTCACCACCGCCTAAATCTCTACGGTCACTAGGTGGGAATCCGTCTGGTTAGTAACCTACAACTCACGCCCCTAGCACCCAACCTCGGGTGCGATCAGCGTCCCAGTTCTTGATAATGAACGCCCAGCCACCTGTGGATTGCCAGTTATGTAGACGGGGAGATGGGGGGAGGGACGAACTCCCCCAGGAACACGGTTTGCCGGTGCTATTGGCCGCCTGGCACATCTAGCCGACGGCAAAATACCTCTAGTCGCCCCGTCATTAGCCCCAGGACCTGCTAATTGCCTGGTCTCTCACGTGCGGTCGGGACGCTGTACGATATCGGCTGCCAGCGTAGGGCAAGCGCGAACGCAATAAGCGCAAAGAGAGCTCCAACGGCCGTGAACACAGCAGAAAGCTCAGTTGTCGCTTTCGCCGTAACCAGGTGAGAAGGGACATCGGCGAAGACGTCGAGCAGATCTTCGGCGCTTTCGGCAAGGTAATACTCGGCGTCCGTCAGCGTGGCAACCTGCCGCAACGCGTAGTCATCCAGCCCGCGGCGGAAGCCCCGCCCGAGACCCCCGCCGAAACCGGCACGACGAAAACCGGTGCCCAACTCGATTCCCTCCATCTGCTCTGGAGTGCACCGGAAGACCGACCCTCGAGGTGTCCCGTAGCCGATGGTGTATACGCGAACGCCTCGATCGGCGGCTGCCTGGGCAGCACCCAGCGGGTCCACTCCGCTGTTGCTCGCGCCGTCCGTCAGCAGCACGATAATGTCGGGCTGGTACGCGCCTTCGACCATAGGATCGGGCGCGCTCTCGGCTGGACGCATGAACACATTCACCGGTGCTACCGCGTCATTGACCTCCGCGATGGCGTCAAGGGAGCGCACGATGGCACTGCCGACCGCGGTGCGGAGTCCGGCCGTGAGGCCGCGTACGGCCTCCAGTAGCACCTCCTTATCGGCCGTCGGCGGCACTATCAGCTCAGCGAACCCGGCGAAAGCGACAAGGCCTATTTTTGTATCCCGGTGTTGATTGCGAATGAATGTCTCGGCCGATTCCTGGGCGACCGTCAGACGGTTAGGCGCGATGTCGGTACTGCACATGCTAAGCGAGACATCGAGCGCCAACACGATAGTCGATCGGCTCGACATGACGTTCAGGGTGGTGACCGGACGGGCCAGCGCCAGGACCAGGCTGGCGAGCGCGAGCAGGAATAGCGCGAACGGAAGGTGGCGTCGCCAACGGGAGCGGCCGGGCTGCGCCTCGCGGATGAGTGAGAGACTCGAATAATGGACGGCATACCGCTTCCGTCGCTTCAGGATCCACACGTACGCCAGGACGATTAACGGAATCAAGCCGAGTAGGAGCAGGAACGCAGGCCAGAGCAATGCTTCTAACGACCTCTAATCATGGAATCCGGCCGAACCAAAACAGCGATAGTCCACCACCGACTAACAGCACCAGGGCGCTAACACCTCCGAGAATAGACGTGACCTCTATCTCCTGCGGCTTGACCACAAACTGGGGGTCCAGGTTCTCGTATATTGTGCCAAGCTCCTCTGCGTCTCCCGCGGTGAAGTATTCGCCCTCCGTCAGCAGCGCGATTTCCTGCAGAGTGCTCTCATCCAACTGTGTAAATACGTTAAAACCATCTATCTCGATCGTCGCGCCCGTTGGGCTTCCTACGCCTATCGTGTAGATGCGCACACCCTGCTCGATAGCTGCCTGCGCAGCCTCCAAAGGATCGGACTCCGATGTGTTCTCGCCGTCTGTCAGCAGGACGATGATGGCGGCCTCGAAGGCGTCTCGTCGCGCTGACGGATTGTCCGGTCGCTCGTCATCAGAATCACGCAGTTCGGTACCACCATCGGCCGAGACGGTGTCCAGGGCGGTCAGAATGCCGAGCCCGAGCGATGTACCGCTTTGTGGCACCAGGCGGTCTATCGCCGCATCTATTGCCGGTCTGTCATCGGTCGGCGTCTGCACAACCAGTCCCCCATCGCTAAACGCGACCACGCCTATCTTGATGTTGCTGGGCTGCCGTTCGACGAAGGCATGCGCCGCCGTTTTGGCCGCGACCATACGCGTCGGTTCCAGGTCGTCGGCTGCCATGCTGGCCGACACATCAAACGCCAGCATGACGATCCCCTCCATACGCGGCAGCGGAAGTACCAGCTGCGGCCGGGCCGTCGCCACCAGCAAGAGCGTTAGACCCAGCAAAAAGACGATCGGTGGGATGTGGCGCCGCCGCCCCGGAGGCACAGCTCCGCCACCGTCTCGAACAATGCCCAACGTCCCCAGAAGGGCGGCGTCTCGCTGCCTTCGGCGCTGCAGCCGCCTGTACAGGAGCACGCAGACTGGGACAAGCAGCAGGAGGGTCAGCAGCCATGGCCATATGAACGAGAGCGTGGGCACGGACCTACCGCCGCGTCCCGCGCATCCGCCGCATCCCCTTGCGCAGCGTGGCAAACCGGAAAATAGCGCGCACCAGGTC
>JADFHV010000065.1 GCA_022566975.1 Chloroflexota bacterium | reverse complement strand
TGAGGCAGGGTCCGGATGTCGCAGGTCACGGATATGGACTCCGGCACGCTGTTGGACTTGATACCGCCGCCGACCATCGTCGGTGTGACCGTCATCCTGGACAGGGCGCGCAGGACGGAGGCGAACCTGGGGTTGACCGGCTCGACCTCACCGATGATCTCCTCTATGTTTTCGGGAGAGGGCTTGTGCTCGATGGCGAAGGTGGACAGGTGCTCGAACAGGCTCGCGGAGGTATCGAGCTGAGGCTCGTATGCCTCGATGCGTTGCAGGACCTGGGCCAGCCTGTACATGGCGTTGGTCCCCTGCCAGGGCACCGAGGCGTGAGCGCTGGTCCCCTTGACGGTGATCTCCACCTGGAGCCGCCCCTTCTCGCCGACACCCAGCACGTAGGTGAGTGCCGCCGCCTCGATGGGCTCTCCGCCGCCTTCGTTCACAGCAAACGGCGCCGCAAGCTTCTCGGGGTGGTTTTCAGCGAGCCAGCCGAATCCATAGCGTCCGCCGTGCTCCTCGTCTGCCCCCGAAGCGAGGATCAGGCTGTCCTCCAGCTCGATGCCACCGCGCTTCAGCAGACGCATCGCCATCATCTGAGCGGCCAGCAGCGCCTTGCAGTCGTTCGCGCCGCGGCCAAACACTCGACCCTCGGCAATCGTGGCTTCAAAAGGAGGGAACTTCCACTTGCTTTCGTCCTCCACCGGCACCACGTCGGTGTGAGACATGAACATGAGTCCAGCCGTGCCGGACCGTCCCTCTATCCTGGCGATGATGTTCCCCCGGTCGGGGTCTCTACCGAGGATCTCGGAGCGTATGTCGTCCTCGGCCAGCCAGTCGCTAACGAGCTCGCACACCTGGGTCTCGTTACCCGTCGGCATGAAGCCCGTGTTGACCGACTGGATTCTCACCAGGTCCCGGTGGAGAGCCAGGATATCGTCGACGGACGCGTCGACCTGGGCGAGCAGCTCGTCGAGGACCGGCATCTTTGCTCCTGTTCGTAGAGGTCCTTCTGGTGGGCCTGATTCTACGGCCTCGGTCGGCATGCCGCAAGGAGACCTCATCTCGTAGCGTGACTAGGCTGTTAGGAGTAAAATAGCCGACGGTCCCTGCCGACTCCGGCGGGCGGGGATTCGATTCGAAGAACGGGGCGACTTGATGAGTAAGAGCGAAATCGAGCTGATGGCACACCTGATGCGTCGCGCCGGCTTTGGCGCGACGAGAGGCGAGCTTGAGGAGTATGTGGCCCAAGGCTACGAGGCGACTGTGGAGGAGTTGCTCAGCGACGTCGTCGACAGGCAGACCATTCCGGACGACATCCTGCGGCGCTATCACGTCGACATCGAAGAGTCACGGATAGGGGGCGCGGCTACCTACTGGATGTACCGGATGATCACGACCAGACGACCTCTGGAGGAGAAGATAGCCCTGTTCTGGCATAGCATCTTCGCGACCGGGTACTCGAAGATCGACCAGGGCATGTGCCTTACCAACCAGATCGAGACCTTTCGACGGCATGGCCTCGGGCGATTCGACAACCTGCTGGTCGAGCTGTCCAGGGACCCCGCCATGATCATCTGGCTCGACAATGACTACAACCATGGGGGCGCGATCAACGAAAACTATGGCCGGGAGCTGCTTGAGCTGTTCTCAATGGGGATCGGCAACTACACCGAGGAGGATATCAAAGAGTGCGCCCGTGCCTTCACGGGCTGGACACTGGGTAACGCCGGGTACATGGGCGTCCGCGCTCGCAAGAACTCGATCTGGCCTTACGGACGCATCGCATGGCACTTCGAGCGACGCGACGATGACCATGACGACGGAGATAAGACCTTCCTGGGCGAGACAGGCCGATTCGACGGCGAGGACGTCATAGCCATCATATGCCGTCAGCCCGCCACCGCACGTTTCGTCGCCAGGCACATCTGCGACTACTTCCTCGCCGACGAGGCGCCCGTTCCTCAGTGGGCCCATACTCCTCCGCAGAACCCGGACGCCATCGAGATGCTGGTCGACACCTACTTCGAGAGCGACCACGATATCCGCTCGATGCTGCGGACCCTGTTCAACTCCGACCTGTTCAAGGAGTCCAGGTTCACCCGTATCAAGTCCCCGGCGGAGCTGTTGGTGGGGACCCTCCGGCTCAGTGGGGGCATCAGCGAGCCCAGTCTCCAAATGAACGAGACCGCAACTCTGGCCGGTTACATGGGCCAGGACCTCTTGAACCCGACCTCCGTTGAGGGCTGGCATGAGGGGACCGAATGGATTCACAGCGGCCCGCTGGTGCAGAGGGTCAACTTTGCCTCCACCCAGATGAGCGACCTCGACAGGCCCGGGTTTAGAGACATATTGGACCGACTCGGCGGCCAAAACGGCGGCGTCTATTCGCCCGAGAGGCTGGTCGATAGCTGCCTCGATCTGATGGGGCCCATCCCGGCGTCCGAGACGACCCGGTCTGCGCTCGTCCAGCACGTGGCGGAGACCGGCGATGTGTCTCTCAAGAAGGAAGGGCGTGACGAGGCTGCGGAGCGTCTGGTCGCGGAGCTGCTCGGCCTGATCGCGTCGACGAGGGAGTACCAGCTGGCCTGAGTAGCGGTCTGCTATCAGGCGTAGCCGGTCGTCTGCCGGATCAGCCACAAGCCGCTCACGGTGAACGTGACAATGACCGAGATGCCTGACGTACAGAAAGCGATGGATGCCATTCGGCGCCACTGGAACGAGTGTGTGCCGGTGCACGCGAGATCACACTTCTACGACGTCGACGGCTTCAAGGGAGGCAAGTCGAGCCTCTGCTCCATCGAGCTGGAAGAGCTGGGCGATGTCGCGGGCAAGTCGATGCTGCACCTCCAGTGCCACTTCGGCCTCGACACGATGTCCTGGGCCAGGCTCGGTGCGAAGGTCACCGGCGTGGACTTCTCCGAAGAGGCCATAGACCTAGCACGGGCCTTGAGCCGGGAGCTGGATATCGGCGCGAGGTTCGTGCTGTCCAACGTGTATGACCTATCGGACGCGCTCGACGAGCGGGCAGCATACGACATCGTGTTCACCTCCTACGGAGTACTCTGCTGGCTCCCCGACACCGGCACGTGGGCACGGGTCGCGGCCCACTTCCTCAGGCCCGGCGGCACCTTCTACATCGTGGACGGCCATCCGTTCGGGGGGATTTTCGACGACAGTGACGGCGTCACCAAGCTAAAAGTCGTCGACTACCCTTATTTCCACTCGGCGCAGCCGATGTGGTTCGGGCCCGGCCCGTCGTATGCGGGAGACGAGTTGCTGAAGACACCAACATACGAGTGGGTCCACCCGATAAGCGACATCCTGAATTCGCTCATCTCCGCGGGACTGAGAATAGAGTTCCTGCACGAGTTCCCGTTCACCCCGTGGCAGGCCTACCCGATGATGGAACGAGGCGAGGACGGCTGGTGGAGGCTACCGGACCACCAGGAGTCCGTGCCGCTCCTGTTCTCGCTCAAGGCTACCAAACCAATCTAATAGCAAGCACGTCTCCTCGACTCGACCGGGGGGTCCCATAGGCGTGTTAAGGGCCCTGGCATAGGGCGCGGGAAATGTCTCGCAATGTCAACGGGGAACAACCCTGGGTGGGGTTGAGAGTCGAGGGTCGACACATAACGAGTCATGTTCACACTGCGGTACCTCAAGACCATAGGGATAGTGAATACGCTGCCGACGGGACGCGGATTTGCCAGTCCGGTGGATGCGATGGTCAGCGAGGACGGACGGCTGTTCGTCTTGAATCGCTGGACGCCCTTTGCCCGTGTCAGCGTATACAGCCGGGACGAAGAGCACCTGCATGACATTGGGTCCCACGGAGATGCGGACGGGCAGTTCAGGCTGCCGACCGCCGTAGCGATGGACCACCTGGACCAGGTCTTCGTCGCGGATGAGTACCATCATCGGATCAGTGTGTTCAAGTCATCGGGCAAGTTCCTGGCGAAGTGGGGAGTCTTCGGCAGCTCCGTGGGCGAGCTCAACGGCCCCTCCGGCCTGGCGATCGACGCCCACGGCAACGTGTTCGTAGCCGACCAGAACAACTGCCGCATTCAGAAGTTTACGCCCGAGGGCCGAGTTCTCGTTAAATGGGGCGGACCCGGTGACGCCGAAGGACAGTTCAACATGCCCTGGGGCATCACGTTGGACTCGAACGGCGACGTCTACGTCGCCGACTGGCGCAACGACCGTATTCAGAAATTTGCTCCTGACGGGCGGTTTCTAGCCAGCTTCGGGGAGTCAGGAGACGGTGACGGACAGTTCAACCGGCCCTCGAGCGTAGCGGTCGACCGCGAGGGTCGTATATACGTGGCCGATTGGGGCAACGAGCGCGTGCAGGTCCTGGCGCCAGACGGCAGCTTCCAGCTGAAGCTCAGAGGCCAGGCCACTCTCTCCAGGTGGGCGCAGGAGTATATGGACAACACCCCCGAGGAGAAGCGTGAGCGAGAAAGGTCCAACCTGATACCGGACCTGCCTCCCCACCTTCGCACCCCGTACCTGGTCTCATCCCAGACCGAGCCCTACTTCTGGGGGCCCGCTTCGGTGAAGCTGGATGTGGAAGGCCGACTCTACGTGACGGAGACCCCCCGTCATCGGATCCAGGTGTATGAGACGGGATAGCTATGGCCCGTTTGAACGTCGTTCAACGCGGGTGATCTGGTCCGTTGTCATTCTGAACCCTTAGGCCTTGCTCAGGATAGACTCCGTGAAGAATCTGGCGGGATTGGGAGAGTCCGGGACCTACCTCGGATGAGCCCCCCACTCCGGCCCCGTCGGAATGACGATACCGATCGCTGGTCAGCTCCTTCACACGAGTGAGGGCGGGTTTCAAACCCGCCCCTACGGAGACGCTGGACGGCTGTCATTCCGAGGAGCCCAGTCGGACCGACGAGTGGGGAATTGAGCGCCTGGTTTAGCAGGGTGGCGTTGGGTTGACGTCTAAGGAGCCGACCTGCGGCATGAGGGACCGGCGCTTCGAACGGCCTGATGTCATGGTGCGGAAATCGAGCCCCCCTTCTGAAGAATCCAGGTCCAATTTCGCTGTTCGCCTAGCAGCAGTCCTGGCGGACGCCGAGTCCTCGAAATATCGAGGCGATCGAGGTGAGCGAGAGCATGTTGCGGGTGAGTCCCGGATTGGCGCGATATCTTGCAGTCGGTCTAGTTGCGCTGGTAGCGGTCGTAGCTGCCGCATGTAGCCGGACTGAGCCCTCATCCATAGGCGCTGCGGCCCTGTACGAGAGCCCGGAGCACCCCTTCTCAGTAGAGTATCCGGCTGAGTGGACGGAGCACCAGTTGACCGGATTCCCCGCGGTCGCGATGTGGCGCACGGGCTCACAAGGGGAATGGTTCGTTATTGTCGAGCACGGTACTGTTCACGGTGAAAGCCTGAGCGCGTATGTAGACTCGGTTATCGCCACCGACAAACAGTCGGACGCAGAACACGAAATGGTCTCGAGAGAGCAGACGAAGACCACACAGGGACTACCGGCCGAGCTGCTGGAATACACGATATCGTGGAGTGGGGAGCCTATGACAGTAACTGCCCTCGTCTACCTGCACGACAATAAGGTCGGGTTCCGCACGGCGTTCGGTGTTCCCACGATTAGATACGAAGAGATGAAGGACTCGATCGCCCGTACGCTCAGCACGTTCCGTGTCGCGGAATAGCCGAGAGGCCAGGCGTCGTGATGCCGGCCAGTTCCGCGACCCCCTCGGCAACGTCTTGGGAAAAAGTACCGTTGCCTTTGGAGTGTCCGTAGAGCCAAAGGGGGTCCGGGCGGGCTACACCGTTCCGTCTATGGACACGTCCAGCAGGGCCGGCTTGCCCAGGGCAAGGGCCTCGCGGACCGCCGGGCCGATCTCCGTAGGGTCCGTCACCTTACGCCCGTGAACGCTCATGGCTTCGGCCATCCCGGCCATGTCCAGGGGGATGGGGAAGTCCATCCCTATATACCGGCTGCGGGGCGCGTCCTCCTTCAGGACCCGGGTCTTGTAGTGGTCCATGTTGACCTTGAGGACCCGGTAGACCCCGTTATTACAGATGACGTAGACCACCGGAATGTTCTCCGTTGCGGCCGTCCATAGTCCCTGCACGGTCATCATGGCGCTGCCGTCACCGACCACCGCCACCACCGGACGGTCGGGATTCGCCAGCTTGACGCCCATCGCTCCCCCCATGCCCCAGCCCAGCGCGCCGCCGCGTCCGCCGTAGACGCTGCCCGGCTCGTCGAACTGAATGGCGCTGTGCAGCGCCATCCCGGTGGTCACCGCGTCGTCGACTACGATGGTGTCGGGGGGAAGGGCCGAGGCCAGCTCCGACACCATCCGCTCGGCGGACATGGGCTTGGCGTCCCACCTCTCCTTGAGACGGCGCTGCCAGGCTGACCTCTGCGCCTCCTTGTCCTCGGCCGCGGACACCGCCCTGGACTTGGCGGCCTCCCGCGCCGAGCCCGACATGCTCGACTCCAACGCGTATGCCAGCTCCACGAGAGCCGCCTTCGGGTCGGCAACCATCGCGACCTCGGTGCGCTGCGTGCTCCCGACGCCCCGCGCGTCCTGGTCGATGTGGACCAGGCGTGTCTTTGGTCCGAGATATCGGAGGTTAGGCTCCGAGAACATGTAGTAGCCGCTTGCCAGCTTGCCCACCACCAGCAGCACGTCGGCCTGCGAAAGCAGGTCCACCGTCTCCGGGTAGCCGAGCCTTACTCTCCCCATGAACTGTGAGTGGCTCGTGGGGAAGTTCATCTCCGAGTAGGCCGAGGCGTACACCTTCGCGCCCAGCAGCTCGGCCACATTTACCGCCTCGTCGGCCGCACCCGACTGGGCGACTCGGTCGCTCACCAGCATGACCGGGTTGGTCGCCTCCGCCAACAAGCCGGCGGCATCCTCGATTGCTCGCCGGTCCGGTGGTGTATGCGGGTAGCTTAGCGCCGAGGGCACGATCTCCACGTCCGCCTCACCGTCCAGGGCGTCCGCCGAGAATGCGACGAAGGTCGGCCCCGTCGGCGGAGTCTTCGCCTCGTTGAAGGCTCGCTGCAACACAACCGGGACCGCCTCCGGATGCGTCACCTCCACACTCCATTTGGTGAACTGCCTGACCATGCCCGCAAGGTCGGTCCGTCCGTGCGCCAGCTCCCGCATGTCCTTGTTCCCGGCGGACAGGACAAGGGGAGTCCCACCCTCGTTCGCGTTGTGAAGCAGGCTGATGCCGTTGGCCAGTCCGGTCTCGATGTGAAGGTTGACGAAGGAGGGCTTGCCGGTGGCGCGGGCATAGGCATCGGCCATTCCCATGGCGACGCCCTCCTGGGTGGCGAGCACGTACCTGATGTCGGGAAAGCCCTCGAGGGCGTCCATAATCGGGCTCTCGCTTGTGCCGGGGTTGCCGAAGATATACTGCACCCCCTCCGCCTTCAGGGTCTCCATCAGTGCGCGCTTTCCCGTCATCCTGGTCATAACGTTCTCTCCTTTGAGCTAGACGTGGGCGAGTAATAATTCAGCACTAACAGGGTGCTGAATCCCGACACGTCGGGACGACCATTCCCGTAACTCCCTTCCTGGCGAGGAAGGGAGAAGAATTGGTATCTGAGGGACACCCTCAGGCTCCCGGCAATCCCGACAAGTCGGGACTGCACACCCCTTTTCCCGCAGCCTGCTAATGCTCTCTCCGCCGACCCCCGATGCTCAGGGTTCTATGACGCTTCCGGCGCGAACGGTAAGGACCGGCTCCAGGCGCGGACCGCTGAGGACGCCATCGGGGGAGTCCGCCAACGGCACGGGCTCAGGGTCCCACCGCAGCACGGCGAGGTCCGCGCAGGCGCCGGACGCCAGCGTTCCGATCTCGCCGGCCATGCCGAGGACCTCCGCTGGGCGAAGGGTCGCCCGCGCCAGGGCCTCCGCCTCAGGCATGCCGGTCACCATCAACCTGGAGATCGTCAGTGGGAGGTCGTGGGGAGGACTCCAGCCCACGTGGCGTTTGAAGACGTCGGTTGAGATCGTGTCGGGGAGAAATCCGTCCGCGATTGCCTCGGCAGAGACGCCCATGTTCGACGTGCCCTTGCCGAGGCCGACGTCGAAGATGACTCCTCGCTCTCGGGCCTCCCACACGGAGTCCAGCACCCTCCCACCGGCGACGATGGTCTGGGCGTCGCCCTGAAAGCAGTAGGTGAACACGTCACCCGGCCGGAGGAGTTTCAGCTGCTCGGCTATCGGCCAGTCGCCATGCGCCCTCCGGACCCCGTACAGGATCGGTTTACCGGTGCGCTCGGCGACGGCGAGCGTCCTGCGCATGACCTCTCGAGGGTCGTTGTCGCCGGTCGACGATAGGTTAGCGGCAACCCCCCAGATGTGCTCCCCGTCGTCCTCGGCTATGGCGGCTACACAGGCGTCAACGTCGATCTCATCAAGGTTATCGAAGCAGCCCCTGTCGTAGCGCTCGCCCATGACGGCTGGACTTATCGCGAGGCGCACGCGGAGGCGGGACCCTTCGATGATGGTCTCCCTGTAGGCGGGCCATGTGGTGGCGCCCGCGTCGCCCTGCGAGAGCACGGTAGTGGTGCCGCGCGGCAGAATCTCGGTATCGGCATCGATCCCGAACCTCCATGTCGAGGGGGCGGGGTGGGCATGCAGGTCCACGAGGCCAGGAAGTAGCACGCACTCCGGGAAGTCCAGCGTCTCCTTGGCCTGGCCCGTGACGTCGGGGCCGGAAGCGGCGATCCGGCCGTCCCGTACCGCGACCGCGCCGGGCCCGTCAAGCCCCGTGTCGGCACAGAAGAGCCTGCCGGCGTTGATTAACAGATCGAACTGTCCGGTGCTCATCTCATCTCCCCCAGGCCTAGTCTGCGGCGCCGGCCGCCGTGTCCAGGTAGCGCTGAGCGCCCTCCAGCAGCCAGGGTATCCAGCTCACCGAGAAGAAACGGGCGCCCAGCTTACCGTAGTGCTCCACGTTCGACGCGTTCACCAGCGTCCCCGCCACTCTGCCGGAGGCGACGATCCGCCGTATGGAGTCCTCGACCGTTGCGGTGACATCGGGATGGCCGTACCCGCCTGCGTGGCCCATGCTCTGGGCCAGGTCGCCCGGCGCGACGAAGAACACGTCGATGTTATCCACCTGAAGTATCTCATCCAGATTCTGCAGGGCCTGGGCTTCTTCCAACAAGACCACCACCATGGTCTGGCCGTTCGCTGGGTGAAATATCCCGAATAATTGAATGTGACAGGGGACAATCAGCAGAGGATCGAGTACGTAATCGAACTAAGAAATGAATCTCCTTGGTTAGAACGCTGTAATAAAGACAATGTACACAATATTGCACATTTCAGACCTACACAGGTCGACTAAGGATCATATTTCCAATAACGAACTGCTGATGAGTCTACTTAATGACTTCGATAGAAGCGCACAGGAGACACCTCCTGTGCGCCGCCCTGACGGAATCATTGTGAGCGGTGACATCGTGCAAGGTTTGCCCGCAGGAGCGAGCGAATATCCGCAAGGCCTCGAACGGCAGTATGAAGAAG
>JADFHV010000064.1 GCA_022566975.1 Chloroflexota bacterium | reverse complement strand
ATGACCAGAGGCATCATGGCGACCTGCTACGGCCGCCTCCAGAACGAATCGACGAGCAAGGAGACGGTCCGGGAGCTGTACCGCGAGTTCTACGCCGACGAGCCATTTGTACGCGTCACAGACACCCCACCTCAGACCAAGCAGACTACTGGTTCCAATTTTTGCCTGGTTTACCCGACGGTGGACGAACGAGCGGGAAGGCTCGTTGTTGTAAGCTGTATCGATAACCTCGTCAAGGGCGCTGCGGGCCAGGCCGTGCAGAACATGAACATCATGTTCGGTCTGGAAGAGGACGAGGGACTGCGACAGCTGGCCCTGTACCCGTAACGAAAGCGCGGCACCCTGGATCACCGAACGAGCGCTGACCGGCTCCCAAGCTACGTGGCCCCATCGTCTAGTGGACTAGGACGGCGGCCTTTCAAGCCGCAAACACGGATTCGAATTCCGTTGGGGCCACTCCCCATCCATCCGTCCTGGCCGTGGGCTCGGAGAATCCTCTGCTTGTCTGACCAGACCCGTGTCGAATGACGACATAAAGAGATCGATCAGGGCCGGCTGGGATGCGTTCTCCGACTCCTACCAGTCGGAGACGCGCCTGTCTCTGGAAGACGTCCACTACGCCCCGTTGTCTCCGGGCGAGCGCGACCTCGGGTTGTTGGGGGATGTCTGTGGAGAGTCCGTCCTGGAGCTGGCATGCGGCTCGGCTCAGAACTCCATAGCGTTGGCCAAGTGGGGCGCCCGCGTGACCGGGCTCGATATCTCACCCCGGCAGCTCAATAGAGCGAGGGAGCTGTTGGCGAGAGAAGGTGTCGACGTGGACCTGGTCCGGGGTGATATGGAGCGCCTGTGGATGTTCAGGGACGGCTCATTCGATATCGTACTCTCGTCCTTCGGATGGGAGTTTGTGCTCGACCTCTCCACCTGCTTGGAGGAGTGCAACAGGGTCCTGAGGCGTGGTGGCATCCTGGTCGTCGCCACAGTGCACCCTCTATCGGCGTTCGAATGGGACGAGGACGAGAAAGCGGTCATCGTGACCGACTATTTCAACCCTCCCGTCGAGAGGTGGGGCGAGGCTGACGACGACCAGAAGCCCCGGGCGATCACCATCTTCCATACGATAGAGGAGATGTTCGGGCTGTTGACCGGAGCCGGGTTCTCAGTTGAGCGGCTGCTGGAGCCTTGCCCCTACCCGGCGGAACAGGAGGCAAGAGGGGACGCGCCTTACTCGGGTCCCTACTGGCACGGGCATGAGGAGCGGTTCAGGCGGGTTCCCTTCGCCATCGTCTACGCGGCCCGGAAGGCCTGATGAGCGCCACAATGCGCCTGAATCACAGGGGGCGTTTCCTGGTCGTTGTGGCCGCTGCTGTCAGTCTTGGCCTAACCCTGAGTGCATGCTCCGACTCTCCCCCCGAGCCGATAGCCACGGCAACCGCGCCTCCAGCGTCCGTGCCCGCGACCCCCACAGAGACTGCGACCCAGGTGCCGTCGCCTATAGCCGCCGCCACATCGAGTCCCTCACCAACGGCCTCGGCCACCGCGACGCACACCCCGTCTCCGACCGCTTCGCCCATCCCCTCGTCAACTCCGACACCAGCAGCCACTCCCACCCCAATTCCGACTCATACCCCTGCACCGACCGCTACGCGAACGCCGACGCCCACCCCGCCGGCGACCCCGACAGTGACGCCTCCTGCGAGTCCAACTCCCACGCACGCACCGACAGCTACCGCTACCGCAGCACCGACCTCTACCCCGGAGCCCAGCCCAGCTCTCCCGCCCACGTCCACGCCCACACCAATAGCGACCCTTGCGCCGGCGCCGATTCCAGCGGTTTCGGCCAACCTGTCGCCGCGGCGGCGTAATGGCTGGGAGAGGGCTCTGGTCGTCGCGGACAGGATGGGAAGTCGGGGCAGCACGCCCCTGCGGCTCGATGGCGAGATCTTCGTTAGCTGGGCCATAGCAAACGAGCAGCCTGCGGCGGTCAGCCACCTGTTCTTCACGGACCTCTACCTGGATGGAGCATTCATAGAGCGATGGGAGTTCGATGGCCTGCCAGCTTCGCAGGTGGGTTTCGTGGACGATTGGAACGGACTCATTGGGCGGGCGAGGCTTGTGCCTGGGAGGCATACCCTCACGCTGGTGGTTGACTCCACGGACCTAATCGCGGAGACCGACGAGTCCGACAACGCGATCGAATGGGAGTTTAGGCTGGAGGCCTCGGCGTCCTTAACGCCCATGCCGCTGCCTACGCGACTCCCCGATCTGGTCCCCTTCAGCCCGCCCGGTTGGGATGGGCCTCTGGTGGCTACGGCCTATACAGGCACCACGGTGGACGGGCCCCTTTCGGTGAGCGTCCCAACCTACATTCGATACAGTGTGCAGAACCAGGGCCTCTCCAGCGCACGAGAGCGCGTCTGGGTACACATCTTTCTTGACGGTGTGCTAGTTGAGGCGACATTCTGGGATGGGGGCATCGTTGAAACCCTGCTCGCGCGTCCCGAATGGGACGGACTTCCCAGAGTGATACGTCTCACCCCCGGGACGCACACCCTGAAGATGGTCATCGATCCCACCGACCTCGTGATCGAGTCTGACGAAAGCAACAACACCTTCGAGAAACAGCTCACGTGGAGCGTTGGTCCCGTTGAGTCCATGCCATCCTCGGTGGCAACGCCGGTCCCGATTTTGCCAACACCCCTCACGCTTCCGAACCTGGTCCCGGGGTGGAGGTTTGGATGGGACGGCCCCATCATCGTGTCCCACGAGAAAGGGACTTTTCTCGACAGCCTCCTCACTGTCGGCGAGCCGGTCTTCGTGGACCTGGTGGTCATTAACGAGAGCTCGATAGGGTTCGAGACCGGGCTCTCCGTCGAGCTCTATCTGGACAACGAGAAGGTGGGCACCGCGGAGTTCCCGGGGGAGACCGGGGCCAGCTCGGTGCGATGGCGCGAGGACTGGGACGCGCTGGCCCAGGGGATCGTGGTCACCGAGGGCGCTCACACTCTCAGGCTGGTCATCGACCCGGACGACTTGGTGCTGGAGTCCAACGAGGACGACAACGTCTACGAGAAGACCCTGGTCTGGGGCAGTGGCGAGGCGACCGCTGCGGCGCCGATAAGCTATACGGACGCAGAGCTAGCCGAGAAGCTGATCGACCTTAAGGCGCTGCTGGACACGCGTGACGTAGTGGTCGGTCCAGAGGGCGACAACTACTCGGCGCGGGTTCTGGATATCGCCGAAGCGGGCTACTTCTTGATGACCGGCACGAGCCTGCTGGACGAGCGCGTCCAGATATGGCTCCTGGCCCACGACGACTACCTGGCATGGATAGATGAGTCATTCGATGAGAAGTTCGCCAAGTCGGACCGGTCGGACTACCAGTCCATTCTGGCCGAGCGGGAGAAGATCAAGACGGCTGTGGCAGGGTTCAAGACTCGCCGGTTTGGCAAGACGGCGGTGGTCGTTGACGCGGAGCGGTCGGTGGCGGAGACGCTGAACTCGTTGGTCCACGAGCTGGGCCACATGCGCCAGGACTTTCTGGCACCGGCCCAGACGAACGCAGAGGGCCCCCACATCAGCGGGGTACGCGAGGCGCAGGCCCAGCAGTTCGAGCGTTCCTTCTGGCTCACGCTGGAGGAGTTCACCGGGGTCTCGCTGCTGGCCTATCCGGATATCGAGGACTTTCGGTTGCTGGTGGAGCGCGGATTTCAGCGGTGGCTCAGAGATGCCGGCTCCGATGAGCACGCCCTGGGCTATCTGCTCCAGTGGCTCGCCGTTCTGGACGACCCGGCACTTGCCGACCTCAGGTCGGAGCTATTGTCAGCCGGATCGCTGGACGCCGCATCCTCGTTGCGACTCTTCGACTACTTTGTAGCCCTCGACCCGGACGCAGCGCAACAGTACGTGACGGCAAGGCTCGATGCTCTCGACGCCCTTACCCCGACCGTCATATCCATCGTTCAGGGCCGCCTCGCGCCGGACCTGGACCCGGACCTGGAGGGTCGGCCGGCGCTGAGAGAGCCGGGCCTGCTCACCCCATGAGGGCGCCGCTTTCGACACCTGTCCGGCCGGGTGAGTCTGAGCGGGCTGGAACAAAGAGAGGATGGGTGTCGTCATTAGATACGAGCAGGGGCGAAATCTCGCCATGCCATTCTTGTAACGGGGAGGTCCGTTAACTATGATTCACGCGATGAGACTGGCGTTAATACCATTGGGGTTGGCGGTCTTGCTGTTGCTGGCCGCCTGCGGGCGTAGCTCGTCCGACGACGCGTCGTTTGCCGCATCGGAGCGTGTGGAGTTTCCCTCGGAAGGCGCTGCGGTCGCGCCCGCGGCAAGAGCCGAAGCCGCGGTCGCCCCGGCACCACCAGCAACTTATGCTATGCCCACGCCTGCGCCCGCCGCGCTGACAGCTCCCGCGGCCGCCGCGGCACCTGCGGCTGAATCTAAAGGCGCGCCGGGGGAAGGGCTGACCGAATTCGATGTCGCGCTCGTCTCCCAGCAGCGCATTATCGTCCGTACCGTCGACATGGAGCTGGTGGTGACTGACGTATCGACGACGCTCGACAGCGTTGCCGGCCTTGCCCGAGAGTTTGGCGGTTGGGTCGTGTCATCGGACAGGAGTCGCAAGCACGCTGCCTTCATCTCGGTCCGGGTGCCGGCTGAGAGGCTCGACGAGACCGTCCTCCGCCTGCGGGAAATGGCGGTGGAGGTCGATGCAGAGGTCACATCCAGCAGGGACGTAACCGACGAATACGTCGACCTGACCGCGCGCCTGACCAATCTGGAGGCCACCCAGGGAGCCCTGGTGAGGCTTCTCGACAGAGCGGAGAAGGTCGAGGACGCCCTCAAGGTCCAGACCGAGCTGACGCGTGTGCAGGAGGAGATCGAGCGACTGAGGGGCCGTATCCAGTTCCTGGAGCAGACGTCCGCGTTCTCCCTGGTAAACGTCTCGGTCCGGCTCGCGCCAATCGACATGCGCGTGGATGCCGGACCGGACCAGACCTTCAGCGTGGGCCAATTCGCCAGGTTCAGGGCGACCTTCAGGCCGCCTGAGGAGACCGAAGACTTCATCTTCACATGGGATTTCGGGGACGGGACCCCGCCCGTGACGAGCGACCGGACGGCGCCCACCCTGGAGGACGGTACCCGGATCACCGCCACAGTGACACATGTGTACAGCGACGACCGGGACTCGCCGTATATCGTGGAGGTCAAGATGACCGGAACAGGGGAGTCCAGTGTTGCCGAGGGCGAGGACACGGTGGTCGCCACCGTCACCAAGATACCGGCCATCGAGGTCTTCGCCGGAAGAGACCGGGTGGTGGAAGAAGACGACGAGATAGAGTTCGTCGGGTCGTTCACCCGGCCCGAGGGTCTCAGAGAGCTCAGGTTCAAATGGGAGTTCGGCGACGGCACAGCGCCCATCACCGGCTCGCTGAGCGATAACCTCACACAGGCGAGCGTGATACACGCATACGTCGACCACCGTCCGTTCTCCTATACCGCCAGGCTGACCATTACCGCCCAGAGCGACGCTGGAGAGGTCGAGGCGTTAGACTCCGTCAACGTGCTGGTAACGGAGTCGGAGGGGTGGGCGATATCGGGTTGGAGCGCCAGCGACACCGGTAAGACCGCGGTGAGGGCGCTGTCCGGCGTAGGGATAGGGCTGGCCTACTTCTTCATATTCGCGGCCATCTTCAGCCCCGTCTGGATAGGCGCCGGCGCGCTGGGTATCTTCCTGCGGCGGCGGTCCCGCCGACGCTCTTCGTCCAGCCGGACGGAGTAGGTCTTCCTGAAGGACCAGCCTCGCCATGTCAGTTGTGCGACACTTCACCGCGACCGGGTTCGTGGTCCATCAGGACCGGGTGCTGCTACACTGGCACCCCAAGGTCCGCGAGTGGCTTCCCCCGGGCGGCCACATCGACGAAAACGAGGACCCGGTGCAGGCAGTGCTCAGGGAGATCGAGGAGGAGACGGGCGTCCGTGCCGAGGTCGTAGGCACCGGGCCCGGCCTGCACCTGGAGTACCCGACCCAGGTGCAGGTGCCGTTCACCATAATGGTCGAGGACATACACGACCCCGTTGATGGCTACCACCAACACATCGACATGATCTACTTCTGCCGGCTGGTTGGGCCGGCGGAGCCAATCAGGGACGGCTGGATATGGGTGGACCGGAGGGAGCTGGCCGAGGCGTCTCCGCTGGCGGGGGAGGGTGCAGCCTCGGTGCCTCCGCCGGAGGACGTTCGGCTATTGGCGCGACGCGCCTTCGAGGTCGTGGGTCACGAGTGAACCAGGCGATGGGACTGGCGCGTCGTATCAACGTTGTGGGCAACACCGGGTCGGGAAAGACTGCGCTCGCCCGCCGGATCTCCGAGCGGCTGGGCATCCCGCACGTTGAGCTGGACGCCATCCGGTGGGGCGCCAACTGGACCGAGACCCCGGACGACATCTTCCGCGACCGGGTGTCGCTTGCTCTGTGGGGAGAGGCGTGGGTTGCCGACGGTAACTACAGTCTGGTCCGCGACATCGTATGGCCGCGGGCGCAGATGATCGTCTGGCTCGACTATCCCCTCAGGACAGCCATGTGGCGGCTGCTCTTGAGGACACTTCGCCGCTGTTTCACACGAGAGGAGCTGTGGAACGGCAACCGCGAGAGCTTCAGAGTGGCGTTTCTGAGCCGCGAGTCCCTGTTCCTGTGGGGGCTCAAGAGCCACCCGCGACGGAGGCGGGACTATCCGGCGCTGGTCCAGCGGCCTGAGTACGCACACCTGGAGATGGTGAGGCTCCACTCCCCCCGCGAAGCGGAACACTGGTTGGACAGGCTGATGGCTCCGAAACGTAGAGGCACGGCATGCCGTGCCCCTACACGTCCCGAGGAGTAGAAGATGGCTGAATACAAGGTCGCCGTGATCCGCGGCGACGGCATCGGCGTCGAGGTCATCGAGGAAGGACTCAAGGTGCTTGAGGCCGTCGGTCCGTCCTACGACGTGTCGTGGCGCTTCACCGAGCTGCCCTGGAGCTCGGAACGCTACCTCCGTGAGGGCCTGATGATGCCCGACGACGCCCTGGACACGCTGGCGAAATTCGACGCCATATACCTCGGGGCAGTGGGCCACCCGGACATCCAGGACCACGTGACCCTGAACGGTCTGCTGCTCCCGATCCGGCGCACCTTCGACCAGTACGTGTGCGAGCGGCCAAGCGTCCTCTATCCCGGGGTCACGTCGCCACTGCGGGACAAGGCGCCCTGGGACATCGACATGGTCGTGATACGGGAGAACACGGAGGGCGAGTACGCCAACGTTGGCGGGTTCCAGTACGCGGGATTTCCGGAGGAGGTGGGCGTGCAGGTCGGCGTCTTTACGCGCAAGGGATGCGAGCGGGTGATCGAGTACGCCTTCGAGTTGGCCCGCAGGCGCGACAAGAGGCGTCACGTCACGTCGGTCACCAAGTCCAACGCCCAGGGCTACGGCATGGTCGTCTGGGACCGGGCCTTCGAGGCCGTCGCCTCTCGATACCCGGACGTGGAGACCCAGTCGCTGCTGGTGGACGCTGCGTGCATGGACTTCGTCCGGCGTCCGGAGTCCTTCGACGTGGTTGTGGCCAGCAACCTCTTCGGCGACATCCTGACGGATATCGGCGCCATCATCACCGGCAGCATGGGCCTGGCCGCCAGCGGGAACATCGACCCGCAGCGGCGGTTCCCCTCCATGTTCGAGCCGGTACACGGGAGCGCGCCCGACATCGCTGGCAGGGGCATCGCCAACCCCATGGCCGCCATCATGTCCGGCGCCATGATGCTGCGCCATCTGGGAGAGGATGAGGCCGCCGACGCGGTCGAGAAGACTACGCTTGCGGTGCTGGCCGAGGGCGAGACGCTGACGCCGGACCTGGGTGGCACCTCCACTACGTCGGCGGTGGGCGACGCGATTGTCGAGGCGCTGGGCCCGGCTTGACACGTCCTTCTCTTCAAACTACCCTCACGGCGTCGACAGCGGCGCGGTGACTTGGAAGGTCCATGGGGAGGTCTTCGATGCCATATTATCTGTTGCAGGCGGCGTACACGAGTGAGGCGTGGGCAACCCAGATCAAAGCTCCCGGGAACCGGATCGAGCAGCTGAGGTCTGCGGTTGAGGGACTGGGCGGCAAGATCGAGAGCGCTTACTACATGTTCGGCGAGTACGACATCGTCGCCACCATACAGTTCCCCGACAATCAAAGCGCGGCGGCGTTCTCGCTGGCGGCCTCTGCCGGCGGGGGGGTCAAAGCGATCAATACCACTCCGCTGATGACTATCGAGGAGGGTATGGAGGCGATGCGCAAGGCCGGCGGCTCCAGCTACAAGCCCCCGGGGAGCTGACATGGCAGACCTGACTATCCGCGGCGGGCAGGTCGTAACGCCCGCGGGCGTCGGCAATTGGGACGTGGTGGTGCAGGGTGAGACGATTGTGGCCGTAACGGAGCCCGGGGCCATCGGGACTGAGGGTGCTCGGGTGATCGATGCCTCCGGCAAGATCGTGGTCCCGGGAGGCATCGAGCCCCACGCCCACATCGGCGACCGGCACCAGCCCGAGCGCTCCGGGGCGGAGCCCGTGTCTCGGGCCGCCATCTACGGCGGGACGACCACCGTCCTGGACTTCGCCACGCAGTCGGCCGGCCACGACCTGCGACACGCCCTCGATGAGGCGCTCGGGATGGTCCAGGCCGCGGAGACCGGCTCACGGGCGGGCACGGAACTGGCCCTCTGGCGCCGGCGGCTGAGCGATGGCTACATCCGCTTTTCCGATCTCGCCGCCGACAGCCGCGCGTTCCCGCCCATGTTCATCTGGCTGGTCGACAGCAGTGAAGAAGACCTGGCCGGCGGTTTCGCCCAGGCGGCAGAGGTCTATCGTCAGCGCGCTGCACAGCGCTTCGAGATGCTCCTGTATGCGGCGCTGCCGCTCAGCATCGTTGTGCTCGGCGTGGTGGTGCTGGGCCAGTTTTCTTCCGTGATGATGTTCTTGGGAGACATGCTGGATCACCTGGCTGAATACTCATGATGGCATTTGAAGCATTGAGCAGCGCATGGGGGGCGGGCGTCTGGGGCAACATGGCCCTGCAGGCTGCCGGTTGGATCGTGGCATTGAGCTGGGTGCTCCTGCTTTACTTTCTCATCACGCTGCCCATGCGTCGACAGGAAAGGGCGCTGATCTTCGTCCATATCCTGGAAGCAGGGCTTCACCGCGGCCGCGCGCCCGAAGAAACAGCCGTGGGGCTTTCCGATTCGGGCACGCGCAGCCTGGGACGCCTCCTGCACCGGGTCGCTGACCACCTGGATCAGGGCATGAGCCTTGCGGGCGCGTTGAGGAAGGTTCCGTGGTTCCTGCCCCCACAGGTAACGGAAATGCTGGCGGCCGGCGAAACCATCGGCCAACCCGGCGCCGTGCTGCCGGCCTGCCGGAAGACCCTCACCGATGCCGCCTCCCGGGTGCGAGGGGCTCTTCATTACCTCGTACTCATGGGATTCGGATTGGTTTTCGTAAGCGGGGGGATAGTGCTTCCGGTCCTTGCGGTCTTCATCGTCCCCAAGTTTATTCAAATGGCGGAATCCATGGGAGTTG
>JADFHV010000063.1 GCA_022566975.1 Chloroflexota bacterium | reverse complement strand
GGTCTTCCGTGTGGAAGGAAGGGAGGACCTTGATGGCGATGAACCGGTCGAGGTTAGGGTCGTGGGCCCTGTACACGGTGGCCATCCCGCCGCGCCCGATCTGTTCCACAAGTCGGTAGCGTCCCAGGCTGCTCCCCGGCGGTATCGAGACCATTACGTGATCACTCCTGGACCCCTGAGGGGAATCGGCGCCGTCGCTGACTCGCCGACCCTACACCAGCACGAACCCGGACTCCCCGATGGAGATCAGGTGCTCCGGATGTTCAGGGTCCTCTTCGATGTGGGCCCTGATTCTCGCTATTGCCTCGTCTATGACGCGGTCGGCCAGCCCGTCTTCCATTAGCTCGGGCCACAGGCGACGGGCGATGTCCTCTCGGCTGAGTACCGCTCCCTGCTTTGACCGCAGAAACCTGAACAGGTCGGAGTCCTTGCCAAATATCGGGGGCACGGCGTCCTCCCCTAGGGAGACCTCGTCGTCCGTGAACCTCCTGACCCACTTGTCGTCTACCGACGGTGACACTCTGTCCACCTTGACGGTGCTGGGACCCTCCTGGCGGAAGACGAGGACGACCTCGCTGTCGGCGAGACGTATGCGGTCGCCGTCGGTCAAGGCGTGCTCCCCATCGCCAATGCGGTTCCGGTTCACGTAGGTGCCATTTACGGTGCTCAGGTCCCGCAACACGAAGCCAGATGGACCTTCCATGATGAGGGCGTGACGCCGTGACACCGTGGTGTCGTTGAGCACCACATCGTTGTCCCCTCGGCGGCCGAGAGTTACCAGTGGCCCCGACAGCGGGATGAGCTTTCCGCTGTCGGCACCACCCTGGACCATGAGACTGGCCTGTCCCTGGTTGGACATAGCGTCCAGATTTTACACAAAGGCAGGTGCTTTTTCCACCGAGGCACAGGTGTATACGGGGTGGTAGGCGCGTTCCGTCCGCTCGCCAGCCTCATCCACGGGTCCGCCTGGCCGCGGCACGCCGGATGTCCGAAGTCTCGGCCTGCAGTAGCAGAGAGCCCAGGTTACGAACCTTGCTGTTGATCATAGCCGGCCCCAAGGCGAAGGCGCTTACGGCCAGGCCGCCCACCGCTATGGCGGCGGGGAGGCCTATGACGCTGGCGATGGCTGCCCCCTGCATCCCCCCTAGAGGCATGATGCTCCAGGTCATGCCGTAGAAGCCCATCACGCGCCCTCGTAGACGGTCCGGCACCAGCATCTGCAGAGAGCTCATGATGGAGATCATATACGCGGAGTTGAACGCCCCTGACGTAAACATCAGCGCCATTGCCAGCAGGTATGAGCCTACGTACCTGGAGGTGAGTCCGAAGGTGGCCACGGAGAGTCCGAACATGACAGCTCCGCCGATTAGGAGGAGCCCTTTCCGTTGGAAGGTGCCTCTGGTCCCCAGCCAGAGGGTCACGATAAGCGAGCCCACCCCGCCCGCGCCCAGGAGGGCGCCGTATGCCTGGGGACCCTGGCCCAGTATGTCGTCCGCGAACTTCGGCATGAGCATCACGTAGGCCATGCCAAAGAAGCTGTTGAAGAAGGTCATGCCGATGAGAAATGAGAAGACCGAGCTGTCTCTGATGAACCGGAGGCCCTCCAACATGTCCTGTGCGGCGCTGCCTGTGGCGCCCTTCTCGATGCGGGGCACCTCCAGGGTCAGGATGATCACGGCCATCGTCAAGAACCCCCCGGCCGCGATGTAGATGGATACGGCTGTGTTGGTGGCCGCGATTATGAGGCCTGCCGCGGCTGGGGCAACGATACGGGTGCCCTGCCACACGGAGGCGTTGAGGGCCACGGCGCTGACCATCGCCTCGCGCTCGATAAGGTGTGGGTACAGGGCCTGACGGGCCGGCTGGTCAAAGGCGTTGACGCCGCCGGCGACGAAGGCGATGGCCAGCACGTGCCACACGGTCACAACTTCGAGCAACGTGAGGGTGGCCAGCAGGAATATCAGCGAAGCGAGAACGGTCTGGGTGACGGCAATAAGGCGTTTGTTGTCGAGCTTGTCGGCGACCACGCCGCCGAAGAGGTTCAAGGCGATGGACGGTACTGCGCTGGCCGCCCCGACGTAGCCGAGAAACAGGGGAGAGTCCTCGAGGGTGTGGACCAACCAAAGCTGGCTGGCGGTGAGCATCTGGAAGCCGCTGACAGACGCCAGTGTTCCAAACCAGTACTGGCGATACCTGGGGTAGCGCATGGCCGGCGGGAGGGAGAACAGCCGCCCCCCGGCTGGTGCTTCGGCATCTGTCCGCTGCTGCACCTCTTGCTAGCTCCGACCTATGCGAAGGCGACTATGTTGACAGGGACTCCGCATCATCCGCGACGATGATTCCGTATCTCTGGGAGAGCAGGTAGCTCGCCTGGGGGGCCGACATAATGGCGCCTTTGAGGCTTGCCTTATCCAGTAGTGGGTCGGTGATATAGGCCCCTCGAAGGTCCGCACCGTCAAACATGGTCTCTTCGCTCAGAATGGCCCCATTGAGATGGCAGTCGTCAAATTCGGCCCCGGTGAAGTCGCACCCTGAGAGATCGGCATCGGTAAAACTGATGCCGACCAGCTTACGTCGCCGAAACTCCTTGAAGCGCAAAGAAGCCATGCCGAAGTTCGTATGGTTCAGGTTGGTCCCGTCGAGATTCGCCTGCGTTAGGTCCACTGCCCGCAATCTGGACTTAGAGAGATCGGCACCAAAGAGATTGGCTCCGTCAAAGTTGCAACTCGACAGATCGCAGTTGACGATCCGAGATTGATTGAGCTTGGCACCCCTGAAGCTTGCGAATGTGCATACAGAGTCCAGGAACTCCGCATCGTGCAGGTCCGCCGCATCGAAGCGTGCCTTCTCAAGATTGGAGTTGACGACACGAAAGCTCTGGCAGGACAGGTTGGCGAAGTCTGTCTTCCTGAATGAGCACTGCTCAAACTCGAGCCTCTCAGCTTCCAAGTCCCTCAAGTCTGCGTCATCGAATGTGCACGCGCGAAAGACATCGCCATCCTCTAACAAGGCGATCAGCTGGTCGGCCGCGGTGATGGTCAGGCCTTCGTGTATCGTCATGGTCGTCTTTCGTGAGTGAGGGCGCGGCGCGCGTGCGCCCGTCCGGCCTCATCGCGCTCTACGGCGTTCCATTGCAGACTATATCAGACTGTTGTGGACCGTCGGCCTAAGGTTGACGGGGGCTGAACGGAAATCGACCACACCCTGAAGGGTGTGGCATCTGACGGGTTGGGAGCGATGCCGCGGCCTTCACGGTGCGGTATTCCGATCGGGTCTTGCCGAACCCTCGCTATTCCTTAAGCGGTATGCGGCCCCAGGTGACGGAGTCGGGGTCCGGCACGAGGGATTTTTCTCTGACGATGTCACGGACCCTGAGCAGGGTTGCGTTGACCTCGTCGGTTACGTAGACCCACTGCGGCTCCTCGGGGAACCAGTAGGGTGAGGTTATCCGGACGATCTTGCGCTCACCGGCATCGAGGTAGATGCCGAACCGGGCGGCGTGATGAGTCATGTGCCGGCGCCGCTCTACTCGACGGTGACCGACTTGGCCAGGTTTCGTGGCTGATCGACGTCGCAGCCCCTCCGGACGGCAATGCAGTAGGCCAGCATCTGCATGGGCACCGCGATGAGGATCGGGTTTAGCATCTGCGAGGCCGCCGGGATGTATATGACGTCGTCCGCCTTGCCTGCGATGTCTTCGTCGCCTTCGGTCGCGACGGCGATCACCGTGCCGCCGCGGGCCTTTGCCTCGTTGACGTTGTTGAGCATCTTCTCATAAAGGGCGTCTCTGGGCGCCAGAGCGACGACAGGCATTGTCTCGTCGATGAGCGCGATGGGCCCGTGTTTCATCTCGCCCGCCTGGTATCCCTCAGCGTGGATGTAGCTGATTTCCTTGAGCTTCAACGCCCCTTCCATGGCGAGCGGGAAGTTGATCCCGCGACCCAGATAGAGAAAGTCGGAGCAGGCGGAGTACTTGCGGGCCAGGGCCTCGTACTGGCGCCGGTCCGAGAGCAGTGTGCCCAGCATGCCAGGCAGCCGCGCCAGGTTCTGAAGCTCCGTCTGGAGACGCTCCCGGTCGAGGGTCCCGCGCTTTATGCCCAGGAAGAGCGCCAGGATGTAGAGTGCGGTGAGCGAGCATATGAACGTCTTGCTGCCCGCCACGCCGATCTCCAGGCCCGCCCGGATCAGGATGGTCGCGTCGGCGACGCGGGTCGTCTGCGTGCCGGCGTAGTTACAGAGCGTTATCTGACGGGCCCCCTTTCGCGCCGCCTCCTCCATCGCCGCCAGCGTGTCAGCCGTCTCCCCCGACTGGGATATGGAAACCACCAGGGTCTTGTCGTCTATCACCGGGTCTCTGTATCGGAACTCGGAGGAGTTATCGGCCTCCGCCGGGATGCGGGCAAGAGACTCGATCCACGTGCGTCCGACCATAGCCGCATGAAGGCTGGTCCCCATACCCAGCAGAACTACCCTGTCGAAGGTGTTGATCTCCTGGTCGGAGAATGGCAGCTCATCTAGTTGAACGGAGAAGGTATCGAATGAGACTCGGGCACCCAACGTGTCGATGACCGAACGGGGCTGTTCGTAGATCTCCTTCAGCATGAAGTGCTTGTACTGGCCCTTGGCGGCCGACATGGAGTCGTAGGGCACGGCCGTCGCGGTCTTCTCGATGCGCGTGCCATCGAGCAGGCTATAGGTTGCCTCCCCAGGACTGACTGTGACCATCTCACCGCCGGCGAGGTAGACCACTCTCCGCGTGTGCGGGAGTAGCGCGGGGATGTCGCTGGCCAGCAACATCTCGTCGTCGCCGTAGCCCACTACGATGCCGCCGGCGTTGCCGAGTCTAAACGCGACCACGCTGCCAGGCTCCCTCTGAGAGACGGCGACGACGGCGTTGGCGCCACGGAGCCGGAGGGCGGTCTCCCGTATGGCGTCTTCGAGTGTGTACTCCTCCGAGAGATAGGACTCGATCAGGTGAGGGATGCACTCGGAGTCGGTCTGGGACGAGAATACATGCCCGCCGTCCAGGAGCTCTTGCTTGAGCTCCAGGTAGTTTTCAACGATGCCGTTGTGGACCACGGTCACCTCGTTGCGGCAGTCCGTATGAGGGTGGGCGTTGTCGTCGGTTGGGCCGCCGTGGGTCGCCCATCTGGTGTGGCCCAGCCCGGTGAAGCCATGAGGAAGACCGTTCTCCAGCGCCGCTTTGAGCTTAGACAGCTTTCCGGAGGACTTGTGGATCTGGGCATTGCCATCGGGGCCGAGAACGGCGATGCCGGCGCTGTCGTACCCGCGGTACTCGAGGCTAGCAAGTCCCTCCATCAGGATGGGAGCCGCCGGCCGCTGCCCTGTATAGCCTATTATTCCGCACATGGCTATTCTTTCTAACGAGACCCCACTTCATGCATCGCAGCCTGAAGGCTGCCGTATGCCCTCGCCTCTAGCAGGGTGCTGAAATACCCTTTCGACCATCCCCCTGACCCCGTTCCCTTCGTCAGGCTCAGGACAGGCCCTTCGTCAGGCTCAGGACAGGCCCCGACAGGAAGGGGGAAGAAATTGTATCTCAGGGGCACCCCTTCGACGATGCTCAGGGCAGGTTCTCAGATACCCAGCAATCCCGACCGGTCGGGACTGCACACCCCATATCTCATCAGCCTGTTAGGTAAGGTAAACGGTCCTGATACAGCATAGCTCCGTTGACACTCTGCTCTCGTATCCGCCCGCCCGGCCGGAGATGGCTCCAACAGGGCCATATGGCGTCCTGGTCTCTGGGCCTGCCGCGCATCAGCGTCGGTCCAGCGTCGTCGCCCTGGTGGACGGCTTTATACTGTACACGCCTCGGTACTGCTCGGGCAGTAGAGTGGCGACTCGTTGCATGATCATGTCCGTCAGCGATCCGAGGACCTCCTGGCTTGGCCTGCCGTCTATGGAGGGGAGCGAAAAGACGGTGCCGATGTTCACCCTGATGGTCCCGCTTGGGTTCAAGACGCGCAGCCAGTGGCCCATGTGCTCCGTGCCGACGATCCCCACGGGCAGCAGCGGAGCGCCCGTCTTGAGGGCAAGGCGCGCCACGCCCGGTAGGGCCTTGTTCATGCTGCCCTTGCTACGGGTCCCTTCGGGGAAGAGGACGAGGACCTGGTCGCGCTCGAGCTTATTGAGCGCCCACCTGTAGGCCCTGAGGTCCGAGCCGAACCGGTCCAGAGGGAACGCGCCGTAAGAGCGCAGAAACCAGTTGAGGATAGGGCCTCGGAAGATGCTATCCTTTGCCAGGAACCATATGCGCCTGGGCAGGCAGGCTCCGAGGATTGGAGGATCGAGGTAGCTCTGGTGGTTGGCGACGACGATGAGCGGCCCCATGGGCGGGACGTTCTCCTTGCCTTCTACCTTGTAGTCGGCGAACAGCCTGAGGGTGAGCCGCTGGACGATATTGCAGATTGGAGATACGAATGGGGTTTCCCTCATGAAGTATGCGCCATCGTCACTATTCTTTCGACCACCTCGTCGACGGTAAGGTCGTCGGTGTCCAGACGGACGGCATCCGAGGCAGGCATCAACGGGGAATCGGCCCGCTGGCTGTCTATCTTATCACGGCTCGTCAGGTCGTCCACGACGCCCTGGTAGTCGGGAGATTTCCCCTGAGAACGCAACTCGTGGTAGCGTCGCTTGGCCCGAACGTCCACGGATGCCTCCAGGAAGACCTTTACGTCCGCGTCTGGGAGCACGACCGTGCCGATGTCCCGTCCGACCATGACGATGGGCCCCTGGGGGGCCACAGCACGCTGCTGACGGACCATCGCCGTCCTGACGCCGGAGACCGCTGAAACGAGCGAGACGCCGCGCTCTACGTCCTGGTCCCGGAGATGGTCGGTAACTTCCCCCCCGTCTACAAGGAGCCTGTCGCCGGCCTCGCCAGCCACCAGCCGCATCTCGATGGACTCGGCCAGCTCGGTCAGGGCGTCGTGGTCGTCCAGGCCCGTCCCACGCTGGATGGCAACCCACGTCACCGCGCGGTACATCGCCCCGGTGTCGAGGAACCTGAGGCCCAGCCGGCTGGCGACGGCTCTCCCGACCGCGGTCTTGCCGGAGGCGACGGGCCCGTCTATCGCTATGGATATAAGCTGTGACAACGCGGTCGCTTTACGAAGAGTTTCCGGGCAATATTGCTTTTAGCCACGACCCGTTCAGCAGGCGCGGCGGTGATTATAGTCTCGCCGGCCTGGCGCCGGCAAGGAGTGGGGTCAAGCCGATGGCTCCCCGAACCGTTTCCGTAACTGTTGCTGAAAGTCCTGCTCATAGTGGAGGATGCGCCCCTGGCGCTTCTGAGTATCCAGGGGTATCACGGGAGGGAACCGTAGGTCAACGGGTCTGTATCCGATGACCCCCTCCCGCTCCAGGGCTTCCAGGTCTTCTTCAGCCCTGCCCAGAAGGTCAGAGAGCACTCGTCTGTTGTGCTCTCCCATCAGTGGGGCGGCTCGCAGTGCAGGGGTGGTCTCGGACATCCTCCACGGCCTGCTCGGGTAGGGCAGGGGAGGCATGCCGGTGCTTTCATTGTGGGCGACGGTCTCGTAGAAGCCCCGTGCCTCCAGATGGGGATCGAACAGCAGCTGCTTGCCGTCGAGGACGGCGCCTGCCGGCACTCCTCGGTCCTGAAGGGCGTGCATCAGCTCGTGCGGGTCCCATTGGCTCGTAGACTCGGCCAGCAGGCGGTCCAGCTCCTCAAGGTGCTGACGCCGCGCGCCAGCGGAGGCAAACCGGCTGTCGGCGGTCCAAGGGGGGGCGTCCAGCACGTCGCACAGCGCCGTCCACTCCTGATCGCTACCAACGGCTATGGCTATCCACCGGTCGTCGCCACGGCAAGGGTAGCAGCCGTGCGGGGCCATTGCGGGGTCCTGGTTGCCCATGCGCGGCTGCGTCCGACCGTTGACGGTGTAGTCCATGAGGGTCTCGGGTATGGTGGAGCTGAGCGTCTCGGTCTGGGAGACGTCGATAAACTGGCCCTTTCCGGTGCTCGCCCGGTGTACGAGGGCGGCCATGATGGCGAAGACCGTGTGCTCCGCGGCGGTGAAGTCAGAGTAGGGTATCTCGGGGACCACCGGCGGCCCGCCCCGGTATCCGGTAACGTGCGCCAGTCCGGATGCGGCCTCGGTGGCGTAGCCGATGGCGCCCAGCTCCGCCCAGGGCCCCGTATGGCCGTACCCCGTGGAGGAGACCATGACGATGTCGGGCCTGATCCGGCGTACGTCGTCGTACTCCAGACCGAAGTTTCTCACTACTCTAGGTGTGAAATTCTCGGCGAACACGTCGCTAACGGCTATAAGCTCCTCGAGAAGGGAGAGGCCTTCGGGGTCCGCGAGGTCCAGGGTGACACCGAGCTTGTTGCGGTTCTGCTCGTAGAAGTTCGCGGCCCTGTTCCAGAAATCTCCCGTCGGATCGTTTTCGAAGAAGGACGTAGCACGGTAGTTTTCCAGCCTGGAGCAAGACTCGATGCGGACCACCTCCGCGCCCATGTCGGCCAGCAGCTTCGTCGCATAAGGTATGGCGATGAGCTGTCCCATCTCGACGACCCTCACTCCGGCCAGTGGCAGCCGCATCGCCTAGACCGCCCCCATGTTCCGGAGGCCCCTCAGCTCGTCCTCGGAGTAGCCGAGAAGGCCCCCGAGGACCTCCTCGTTGTGCTGTCCCAGCGTCGGTGCGGGCGAGCGGGCCTCCCAGGGTGTCTCGCTCATAAGGAACGGGGCGCCGGGATAGGTAGCTCTCCCTGCGACCGGGTGGTCGATCTCCGTGAAGTAGCTCCGCGCCTGATACTGGGGATTTCCGACTACCTCTTCCGGGCTCTGGACGACGCCATATATGAACCCGCGATGGCGGTGGGCGGCGCGGAACAGGTCCCACTTGTCGCGCTGGCGGAACACGCCCCTGACGATCGCGTCAAGCTCGGCGGCATTCTCCGCCCGCGCCTCCGGCGTTGCAAACCTGGGCCCTTTTAGCGCGGGCATCTCCAGGAAGTCTGCGATGGTATCCCATTCCACGGGCCCGTATGTGATGGGCACGACGTGGCCGTCCTTGGCCTCAATGGGGCTCCGGGGGATATCACCGGAGTGCTCGGGCTGGCGCCCTTTGATGGCCCCCATGTAGGTGTACAGGGATACGGTGTCTCTCAGGCCGGCTGCGACACACTCCTGTATGGACACGTCTACCCGCCGGCCCTCCCCAGCCGCCTGCGAGCCGTACAGGGCTATCAGGGCGGCGCCGGCGGCGTTGACTCCGGCCTTGAACTGGGCCTGGTGCAGCGCGTGTTTCAACGGCTGGCGGTCGTTGGACCCCATGATGTACATGAGCCCGCCGAGGGCGTACTCGATGATGTCCGTCGCCCTGTAGTCGCGGTAGGGCCCCGTCTGGCCGAAGTTGGATATGGAGACCATGACCAGCCGAGGGTTCAACTTCCGAAGCTCCTCGTAGTCGAGACCCAGGGAGGGCATGACCCGCGGGCTGAAGTTCTCGACAAGGATGTCGGACTCCGAGGCGAGCTTCTTGACGATCTCCCTGCCCGGCTCCGACTTGAGGTCGGCGGTGACGCTACGCTGGTTGGTGTTGAGGTACAGGAAGAGCAGGCTC
>JADFHV010000062.1:7753-9710 GCA_022566975.1 Chloroflexota bacterium | reverse complement strand
CACGTCTTGCGAACCTCTCTTGGTGGTCTATCAACCTTTTGATGATTGGTCGCCATCACCCCCATCTCAATCTTCCCCCTGAGGGGGAAGAGGTTTTATCCTCTCCCCCGTCCCACGGGGGAGAGTTAGAGAGGGGGCCTTAGTTGGCACCTCGGACCCGGATACTGCGGGTGAACTAGCACTAGGAAGCCATATCGACGCCATGCTTACCCCACCCGAAGGCGATGCCACGCATGCCGCAGCCTTTAGGCTGCGGTGTACGGAGAGGTCCAATCAGACCGGCGACGGCGTCGCGCCCAGGGCCCGCCTGATGACTTCGGCTTTCTCCTCGTAGGCCTCGTCGGACAGTACAGGCTTCATATACCCCAGGGGAACGTCCTGGCCCAGCTCGACCCATGACTTGCAACCGGCATACTCGTCCAACACCGGGAGGGCTTGCGGCTGCTGCATGCGGTACACCCGGAGCAAGGCCACCGTGAGCCGCTGCTTCGGCCGCCAGTGCAGCCGCTTCCGCGAGTAGTCTGTCGTCCAGATGTGGTGAGGCGAGAGGGCGTCCAGGACCTCCTCATCGGCTATCTGGAACTTGTCGGTCACCTGGCACCAATACGTCAGCGAGACCAGTCCCGTAATGTCGTCCTCTTCCAGGGTCCGCTCCAGGTCCTCGTGGACGCTTTCCTTCAGAAGATCGGCCTTCTGGTGCTCATATGTCGGATAGAGCATGAACTCGGGATGGACCACGCGAAACTCCTTGTCGTCCCGGTGGATACCCCCCTTCCGAAGCATGAGGATCTGGTCACCGCGCCCCATAACGTTGACGGCAACGGCCCACTCCTTGAGCGCCAGATCGGAGTCTCCGGGTAGCAGTGGCAAGCCAGACACCTCCCGGGCCATGTGTGATGGCACCGGCCTCCATTATATCCGGACGGCGGAGCCGAGGTCGAGGCCACGATGAATTATGGCTCGGATTCGCCGGACGGTTGACACATCGCACGAAGTGTCATTCTGAGGGAGCCTCGGCGACCGAAGAATCTGGGGCCGGGCTCACTCCGCCCTCCGGGGAGTTGGCGCCCGGGGCGGACTCCGACCAATTTCGTCGTGACGGGGACGCCTACTTCCCCGCGTGGTACAGCGGGCGCGCTCGCGACGCCATCCCAGACTCACGCGTGCGCCTCTTTAACCGGTCCGGTCAAGCTCCCCACAAGGACCAGCCCTCGTCCTTCAACAGCACGCTGCTGGACTTTCTATGCCAGTCCGAGCCGCCTATGGTTCAGTCCCTCCGCTAGGGCTTGCGCGACACCCACCGTTCCTGTATGTTCTTATCGTTTTCCCGCGGTAGCATTCCCAAGACGCTCAAGGAGGCACTCTGTGGAACTGAAGCGACGTCTGATGAGGTGGTTGCCCCTATATGAAGCCCAGGCCCACTGCGACATCCCGTGCGGCATCTACGACCCCATCGCCGCCAAGATAGCCGCGCAGACCGTGTTGAAGATGGTCATGCGGATCGAGGCGATGGAGCCGCCGAGCCCGGCGTCCAGCGCCGAGGATCGCCGAACCTCCTTCAACACGGCCAACCGCTATATCACGGTCAAAGAGGAGCATGCCGAGCTCACTAAACACGAGCTTGACATACTGTGGCACGATTACTTCAAGCCCGAGCATCTCGAGAAGTACCCTGACCTGCACACCACCATCTGGAACGCCACCAAGCTGGCGTCCACCAACAAGCAGGGGGTGGACCTAGACGCGGCAAAGCACCTGGTGGAGTCAGTTGACAGGATCGCTGAGATCTTCTGGGACACCAAGGGGGTCAAGTACAGCGACCCCGTCGCCGCGGCACGCTTCGGGACGTAGGGCTGGGCCAAACCCCCGGCCTTCAGTCCGGGGCGGATGAACAAGGCTCCAGGCACTGAAGTGCCTGGTTTGGATCGGCAAGGTCCAACTCCATCCCACCTAAAAG
>JADFHV010000062.1:0-7744 GCA_022566975.1 Chloroflexota bacterium | reverse complement strand
CCAGGATCAGCGACCAGCCGTCCGAGCCCACGAGACTGTGCTCCACCCCGCCGGGGATGACATAGGCCTCGCCCTGCCTCATCCACTTCGTCTCTCCGCCTATAGTGAACTCGAACTCCCCCTGTAGCACCATACCCGCCTGCTCGTGGGGATGCGAGTGGTTCGGGACCACCGCCTTGGGCGCTACCTCCACCACGCTCATCATCACCTTGTCCCCCCACATGGTGCGAAGCATCACGCCCGGCGCCAGCTCCCTTCGCTCCACCTGAGCGGGATCGATGAAATACGCCATCAGGACCTCCTCATGATGAAGAACCCGTACCCTGGGCCAAGCGCGCCCGGCGGTCAGCCACGGTGAGGCACGCGGTGATGAAGTCGTTGGCAGGCGTGGCCACCCCGGCCTCCTTGCCGTACCTGGACACCGCGCCGTTGAGCACGCCCACCTCCAGCGGATTGCCGGCCTGCAGGTCCAGGTACATCGACGAGCTGAGCTCGTGTTTGTGCCTCTCCAGGTTCGCCATTCCGGAGTCCACCACATCGTCCGCCAGTTGGGCGCCGACTGCGCGGCCCACGTCGGCGGCCTCCTGCATCACCTGCCGCGTCAGGTCGCTGGTCTCCCGTGTGTCCAGCACCTCGACGAAGGATGCCCTCGTGATGCAGGCCATGCCGCTGAAGGCGCAAACGACCACCAGCTTGTTCCACAGCGACGTCTGAACGTCCGCGGAGAGCTCGACGTCCACCTTCGCACGCTCGAGGGAGTCTCTGATCCGGACGGCGCGCTCGGTCTCGGCGCCGTCCTGCTCCCCGAACGCGACTCGACAGCCGCCTCCCAGCTCCGCGAAGACCCCCGGTGCTTTGCGGGCCGCCTCGATATACGCCGCGCCCAGGAGCACCTTCTCGCGGCCGAAGCGCTTCGACAGCAGGTCTCCGCTGCCGAGTCCGTTCTGCAGGGTCAGGATAGCGGTCCCATCGCCGACGGCCCCCGCCATCTCTTCCATGGCCGCCTCGTTGTGATAGCTCTTGACGCAGAACAGCACCAGGTCCGCCTTCCAGGTGCCGTCCGGGCGTTCGATAAGCGGCGGGTTGACCGTGAAGTTCCCGGCCGCGACGCTCTCCACGCGGAGCCCGTTGGCCCGGATGGCTTCCAGATTGGCGCCGCGGGCAACGAAGGTGACGTCGTAGCCGGCGTGGGACAGCATCCCACCGAAGCACCCTCCGACGGCCCCGGTGCCCATCACCAGTATCTTCATCGCCCGCCCTCTCCCGATAGCGGGACCGGCCTCGCCGGTCAGTACTTGAGCTCGATCAGCACGTTCTTGAACCGCCTGTCCGTGTTGTTCGACACCTGGTGGGCCTGGTGATCGCCGTGGTACGTCCAATCGCCGACTCCGGTAGACCCCTTGGAGGTGGTGCCATCCCCGTATTCGGCGTCGAGACCACCGCCCTCCACACAGACCGTGACGTAGTCCCGCTCGTGAAGGTGCCAGTCGCTGGACTCCCCCGGCTCCACGATTAGGTTCCATATCTTGACCTTGTCGTTCTCGAACAAGACGGTCGTGGCGATTTCTCCTAAGGGCTCGTTCCCTCTAGGCATGTCTGGCCTCCTTCCTTAGTCCGATTCCTTCAGCTCGACGATGGCGTTGCTGTACAGCTCGTCACCCACGTTGGTGACCCTGTGTACGGAGTCTTTCTGTCCCATGACGACCTCGCCCAGCGCATAGTCCCGGACGGCCGACGTCCCGTCGTCATACTCCGCCTTGAGGGTGCCCGCTCGGGTAACGATGAAGAGGTAATGCATCGAATGGTGATGCCACGGGCTGGCCTGGCCGGGCTCCAGCACCAGGTCCCACGCCTTGACGTGCTCGTTTTCGTAGAGGAAGTGCGTCCCCACGTCCCCCATCTCCCTGCCCATCGCTCACCTCCGGCCGTTTTCAGCGACGCGACGCCGCCAATTATACGCCAGAAGCCGACCATGCACCGGACCCCACGCCCCTAGAAACCGAGGCCCTTCTCCTTCAGGCTTACCCACCCGTTGCCGCCGATGATGATGTGGTCCAACAGCTCGATGTCCATCATCTCGCCGCCCGAGCGTATCTGCCTGGTGATGAGCACGTCCTCCGGGCTGGGCGAGGGGTCGCCCGAGGGATGGTTGTGGACGACGATCACCGACGGACAGTTTTCACGCATGGCCGGCCGCAGCACCTCCGCGACCCGCACCGACGAGGAGTTCACGTTGCCCTTGTAGACCTCATGCACCCCCCGGACCTCGTTCTTTGTGTTGAGAATCAGGACTCGAAGGTGCTCCTGGTCCAGAACACCCATCTCCGCGCCCAGGAGGTTGAAGACGTCCTGCGGGGTGCGCACGAACGGGCGTCCCTCGGGGTGCAGCGACACCAGCCTCCGCCCCAGCTCCAGGGCGGCCATTAGCTGGCAGGCCTTCGCGTCGCTGATGCCCTTCAGCGAGCACAGCTCGGCGTAACCGGCGCGCGCCATCCCGGAAAGGCCCCCGAGCTCCGACAGAAGCCTGGTCGCCAGGTTGACGACGCTCTCGCCCTTGACGCCCGTGCGGAGCAGGATGGCTATCAGCTCGGCGTTGTTGAGATGGCCGGGCCCCTGCTCCCTGAGCCTCTCCCTGGGACGCTCTCCCTGGGGAAGGTCGCGGATCATCGTCGCGTACTGGGTTTGCGCCTCGTCCGTCATGGGCCTAGCTCCCGCGCCTGGATGTGCAGGGTAGTTTACCGTCCGCATGGCACAGAGTCCAACACGCGTCGGCCTTCCTTGACAGCCGTCGCCCGCGCAATACAATAGCGGCGTGAACATCCACACGAAACGCCCATGATCAACCGCGAACGTCTGGTGAAGACCTTCTGCGACCTCGTCCAGATCGACAGCCCGTCCGGCGAAGAGGAGGAGGTGGCCGTCGAGCTGCACCGGCGCCTGGAGGCACTGGGCCTTTCGGTGACCCGCGACGACTACGGCAACCTGATCGCCTCGGACGGCGGTAACGACCCACTACTGTTCTCCGCCCACATGGACACCGTCGAGCCGGGCAGAGGCATCAAGCCCAAGGTGGACAGCGATCGCGTCTTCTCCGACGGCTCCACCATAGTAGGCGGGGACTGCAAGGCCGGCGTTGCGGCCATCCTGGAGGCGCTGGAGTCTCTCCGTGAGGACGGCACGGCCCACGGAAGCGTAGAGATCGCCTTTACGCGGGAGGAGGAGATCGGTCTGGTGGGCGCCCGCAACCTGGATTTTTCGAGAATCCAGGCCACGGAGGCGATCGTGTTCGACGGCGAGGGCCCCGCAAGCCAGATCACCGCCGCCAGCCCCACCTACATAGGCTTCGACCTGACGATAACCGGCCGCGGCGCCCACGCCGGTGTGGAGCCCGAGAAGGGCCTGTCGGCCGTCCGCGTGGCTGCCGAGATCATCACCCGCCTACCGCAGGGACGCCTGGACGACGAGACTACCTTCAACGTCGGCACCATCGAGGGCGGCTCGGTGCGAAACACCGTACCCGAGAACGCCGTCGTCAAGGGCGAGTTCCGGAGCCGCAATCTGGAGACCCTGGACGCGATCACCCTTCAGATAACCCAGGCGGTCAAAGAGGTCCGACGGATGTTCCCGGAGGCGGTAATAGAGCAGGACCTCGACACCCAGTTCGAGACCTACACCCTGACGGACGACGACCCGGCGACCAACCGGGTTAAGGCGGCGCTTCGATCTCTGGGCCTGGAGCCGGTCATGAAGCCCTCCGGCGGAGGCACCGACGGCAACGTCTTCCGACAGCGTGGAATCAGCGCCGTGGTGGTTGGCATGGCCGATACCAACATGCACACGGTCCGGGAGTTCGTCACCATCTCGGACCTGGTCGACGCCGCCCACCTCTGCGAGACGCTCCTCACGGCGTGACCTCCGATGAGCCTGACCTACTTCGGCCACTGCGCCTTCGGTTGGACGTCGCCCGGAGGCACCCGGGTCCTCATCGACCCCTTCGGCAACAGACCGGACAGTCACTGGTTCCTCAAGCCCTTTCCGCAGGTGCGCGCGGACGCCGTCCTGGTGACCCACGACCACTTCGACCATAACGCCGTCCAGCGCGTTGCCGGACGGCCCGCGGTGCTTACCGGCGCTACTGGAGCTAGCGAGTTCGACGGCGGCGACATCCTCGTCCGCGGAGTGCCCGACCTGCACGTCGCCGGCCACGGGTCGCAGGCGATGCCCAATACGGTCTTCGTCGTGGAAGCCGATGGCGTCCGGTACTGCCACATCGGTGATAACCGTCACGACATTCCCGGCGCCGTGCGGGAGCAACTCACTGGCGTGGACGTGCTGATGGTCACCGTGGACGACTCGTGCCATCTGTTGACCTTCGCCCAGGTGGACGAGCTCGTGCGGCTCCTATCGCCCCGCGTGGTCGTCCCGATGCACTACTATGTCAGCGGCCTGACCACGGTGTCGTCAACCCTGAAGTCGCCTGAGCGCTGGCTGGCGGAACAGAGCAGCGTACGGCTCGTGGGCGCCGGCTCCATCGGGCTGCGCCCGGAAGACCTACCGGACCACCGGGAGGTGTGGATGCTCCAGCCCACCGAGGGCGTGCCCGGGGCCGGAATCCCAACGGAATGGGAAGCCGCCTGATGACCCCTGACGAGGCCGGGACCGGTGCGAATGCCGAGCAGTTGCGGAAGCGTAACCGCGAGCTCTCCATCCTCAACGCAATCGCGGAGGGGCTCAACCGTGAGGTTGATCTTGGGCGCGCTCTGCAGACGACCCTGGCCCGAGTGGCGGAGCTGTTGGGCCTCCAGACCGGCTGGGTCTGGCTGCTGGACGACGGTAACGACGATTCGTATCTGGCGGCCGCCCAGAACCTCCCGCCGGGACTGGCCAACAACCCCGAGTTGATGGAGGGCTCCTGCTACTGTCTGGATACATATCGGCGGGGGGACCTGGAAGGCGCCGCGAACGTCAACGTGGTCACATGCAGCCGGCTCCAGGCCCTCGTGGACGGGACGGACGGGTTACGATACCACGCCAGCGTGCCGCTGTATGCCGCCGGTGAGAGGAAGCTGGGCGTGCTGAACGTGGCAAGCACCGATTGGCGGGAGCTATCACCCGATGATCTCCGCCTCCTGTATACGGTCGGGGACCTCTTGAGCATCGCGATCGAACGTGCCCGGCTCTTCCAGCGCAGCTCGGAGCTCGGTGCGCTCGAGGAACGTAACAGGCTGGCCCGCGAGATCCACGACACCCTAGCCCAGGGCCTGGCGGCGACGGCGCTCCAGCTCGAGGCAGCCGACGCGCACCTTGAGACGCCCACAGACCTCGAACCTGGGCGGCAGGCGGTCCGCAAGGCCCTCGCTCTGACTCAGAGTAGCCTGGACGAGGCCCGCCGTTCGGTGCTCGACCTGCGAGCCGCCCCGCTGGAGGGCCGTACCCTGGACGAAGCGCTGGCCGCGCTGGGGAACGACCTGTCCGGCGACACGGACCTGGAGATAGATTTCGCAGCGGAAGGGCACGCCGTCCCCCTTCCCTCTTCGGTCGAGGTAGGCCTGTACAGGGTCGCCCAGGAGGCCCTGACCAACGTCGTGAGACACTCCGGAGCGACCAGGGTAGTGATGCGGCTGGTCTCCACGCCTGGAGAGATACGGCTCTCCGTGACCGACGATGGCAGGGGGTTCGACCCGGCATCGGTCCCGGAGGAGCGCTACGGCCTCGTCGGTATTAATGAGCGGGCCGCCCTGATGGGTGGCCGCATGACTGTGGAGAGCGGCGTGGAAGTCGGCACGCGCATCGACATACACATCCCTGTGGGACCGCCCCCGGTTGTCCGCGAGCGAGACGAGCCTTGAGCGACCCGATTCGCATACTTGTCGCCGATGATCACCCCGTCCTGCTCGACGGGTTAGTCGCCGTCTTGAGCACACAACCGGACTTTAAGGTGGTCGGCGAGGCCGGCGGGGGCATGGAAGCCGTCCAGAAGGTCGCGGAGCTGCGGCCCCACGTCGTGCTGCTCGATCTGGAGATGCCGGAGGTGGATGGCGTCGAGGCGCTGAGGCGTATGCGAGACCGTGACCCCGACGTCCGAGTGATCGTCTTCACGGCGTTCGACACTGATGACCGTATCATGGCGGCAGTCCAGGCCGGGGCGCAGGGATACATTCTCAAGGGTGGGCCGCGTGAACAGGTCTTCGACGCGGTCCGCGTCGTCAACGCCGGAGGCTCCCTCCTACAGCCGCTGGTTGCGTCCAAGCTGCTGAGGCGTGTCAGCGCGACACAAGACTCCACAACCTCCCTGACTCCGCGGGAATTGGAGGTGCTGGGCCTGCTGGCGACGGGCCTCCAGAATAAGGAAATCGCGGACCGGCTGGGAATAGCGGTCCGAACGGCGAAGTTCCACGTCGGCTCGGTGATGCGCAAGCTGGACGCCGGCAACCGCACCGAAGCCGTCGCCAACGCGGTCCACAGGGGCCTGATCGAGCTCTAGTAGGCTGCTGGAAACCCTTTCGACCATCCCCTCTGACCCCCTTCCTGGCAGGAAGGGGGAAGGAATTGTATCTGAGGGGCGCCCTCAGGCTCCGGCAAAGGGGCTTCGCCCCTCTGCACACCCCATATATCATCAGCCTGCTAGTCCAGGCATTCGGATGCTAAACGAGCGCCCATCGACAAGCTCAGGGGTGAGCGGAAGATAGGCATTTCCCCGCTCAGGGTGAGCCGAAGATAGGCATTCCCCGCTCAGGGTGAGCCTGTCGAACCATGAATCGTGAACTTAGTGCTTTGTCACGCCTATTAGGAAGGTTCCGGCCGAGTTCACCGAGTCTGTCATTCTGAGGAGCGTAGCGACGAAGAATCTAGGGCCGTTGCCTGTTCAAGCTACGTCGCGCAACATTCCGACCTCCTTAGATTCTTCACGGAGTCTATCCTGAGCAAAGCCGAAGGGTTCAGAATGACACCGATCGAATCATCCGTGACTGACCCCTAGCCGCGCTCGCAGGAACTATTCAACGAGCTCATAAATCAGGCTCTAGCCCGTCGCGGCCTTTGTACCAAAGGACAGGTCGAGTACCTGTCCTTTCTGCGTGCCTCAATTCTGGACCTCCGCACGATGCCGGTACGCCCGCTCCGCTCTAGGCTGTAGAAAGGACCTGGTACACATTCAACCTGAACGGAGGAAAATGAGATGAGTCGAGTTGCACTGATAACGGGCGCGAGCCGCGGCCTGGGGGCAGAGCTCGCCGGCTTTCTCGCGAAGCAGGGATACGGCCTCGTGCTGACCGCTCGCGGAGCCGGCCCGCTCGAAGCCACGGCAGGACCACTGAAAAGGTACGGCAATCGCGTCGTGGCCATATCAGGGGACGTCTCGGATGCCGAGCACCGCCGCCGGTTGGTCGAGGCGACAGAGTCTTTCGGTAGGCTCGACCTGCTCATTAACAATGCCTCAGACCTGGGACTGTCTCCGCTTCCGCCTCTGGCGGACTATCCCCTTGACGCCATCGAGGACGTGTTCAACGTCAACGTCCTGGCGCCGCTGGGGCTCGTGCAGGCCGCCCTGCCGCTGCTCAGGCAGACCGGCGGTACGGTAATCAACCTCTCCAGCGACGCCGCCGTGGGCGGCTATCCCGGATGGGGAGCGTATGGGGCCAGCAAAGCGGCGCTGGACCTCCTGTCGTTGACCCTGGCCAACGAGTTGCGGGACGACGGCGTAGCGGTCGTGAGCGTAGACCCTGGTGATATGCGGACCCAGATG
>JADFHV010000061.1:5048-9715 GCA_022566975.1 Chloroflexota bacterium | reverse complement strand
GGTCCGGCCATGGGCAATAACCTCCGTCCTATCTGGTGATCTGGGTCTGGTTAGTCCCGTCCGCGTTCATTATGAAGATCTGCTCGTCCCTGTCGAGGCTGGACGAGAACGCGATCTTCGTGCCGTCTGGCGACCAGGAAGCGAACGCGCCTGCGGTGGGGCGATCGGCTAGTCTTCGCTGGTTGGAGCCGTCGGCGCTCATTACGTATAGGCCGGGAACGCCACCTCGCTCTGAGTTGAAGATGATCCTGGCTCCGTCGGGGGACCATGACGGGAGGTAGTCGAACGCGACGTTGTTTGAGAGCCGGTGCTGGTCGGAGCCGTCGGCGTTCATCACGTATATCTCGGAGTAAAGATCGATGTCGCGGAAGGACTCGAAGAGAATTCTGGCGCCGTCCGGCGACCAGGATGGATGCCTGTCGTCGCCGGGCGAGCTCTGAGTCACGTTGACCTGATTCGAGCCGTCGGCGTTCATGACGTATATGTCGGAAAACAGGCCCTCGCGGCGAGACTCGAACACTATCTTCGTGCCGTCCGGGGACCAGGCGGGGGTCGAGTCCACGCCTGGGTTTTCGGTAAGCCTCACGACACGGGACCCGTCGGCGTTCATAACATATATCTCCTCGTCTTCGCCGCGCATGGACGAGAAGACAATCCTGGAGCCGTCCGCGGACCAGGACGGCCACGAATCGTTGGCCGGGTGGTTGGTGAGTCTGCTCACGCTGGAGCCGTCGGCGTTCATCACGTATATCTCCCAGCTGCCGTCGCGCCTCGATGAGAATGCGATCCTTGAGCCGTCGGGCGACCAGGACGGGTACGTGTTAGCGTGCGGGGTGTCCTCGAGGTCGACTACCAGCGGGACTATCGCTGCCGCTACGGCCAAGACAACGAGGACCGCCGTCAACCAGAACAGCCTTCTGCGACGCAGTGCCCTGAATCTCTCCATCTGTCGGCTCCTCGTAAGGTCCGATGGGCCCGTGGGTACGTCGCCAATATACCAGTAGGAGCGAGCTGAGGCTAACGGTCACGTTCCACGGTTGCAGAGGTTGATGCTACACTTGCCGAATCCGAGAAGAGGGGCTGCGAGCGGTGCGGCCTGCTTGTCAGGAACGGGCGCATCTACGACGGCACCGGAAACGCATCATACGCGGCCGATATCGGCGTCGTCGGCGACGAAATCGCGGCAATCGGCAAGCTGGAGGGCGGAGGCTAGGCCTGTCCTGAGCTTGGCGAAGGAAGTGGGGCGAAGCGATCTATGAAAAGGACTGCTGACGCGGTGATCATCGGCGGCGGCGTCATGGGCTGCAGCATCCTCTACAATCTGGCGGCCCGCGGCATGACCGACACCGTGCTCCTGGAGAAGGACATCCTGGCGTCGGGCTCCACCAGCAGGTCCCAGGCCATCCTCAGGATGCACTACTCCAACGAGGTTACCGTGCGCCTGGCCTGGGAGAGCCTCGCCATCTTCAGGGACTTCGAGGAGATTGTCGGTGAGCCCTCGGGCTATGTATGCACCGGCTATTTTCTCGCCGTCGGCGAGAGCGACAGGGCCGCGCTGGAGGGCAATGTCGCCATGCAGCGCGGGATCGGCGTCAATACCGACGTCGTACGCCCCGAGGAAATCCGGGAGATCGCGCCCGTGCTGGCGGCGCGGGACGACGAGGCCTACGCCTACGAGCCCGAGTCGGGCTACGCGGACCCCTACTCGTTGACCACCGGCTACGCTCGACGGGCCCGCGAGCTTGGGGCCCAGGTGACCACCGATGCCCCGGTGACGGACATCGAGGTCACCGCCGGTAGGGTCACTGCGGTCAACACCGCCAACGGGAGGGTAGAGACGCCCATCGCGGTGGTCGCCGCCGGCCCGTGGTCCAGGACACTGCTCGATGAGATCGGCGTCGATGTCCCCCTACGAACGGTGCGACACCAGGTCGTGATGCTGCGCCGGCCCGAGGACCTGGTGCCGGACCACCCTATCGTCGCCGATGTCGTCAACGACTTCTCGGCCCGTCCGGACGCCGGCAACCTGACGCTGGTAGGCGTCGGCGAGGACGAGTACGCGGGCCCCGACGACTACAACCAGGGCGTGGACATGCCTCTGGTGCAGCAGGCGATGGCCGGGCTGGCCCGCCGGATGCCGGCCATGTCCAACGCCCTGTTCCGAGGCGGATGGTCGGGCCTCTTCACGGTTACGCCGGACTGGCACCCGGTCCTGGACCGCGTAGAGGGCATCGACGGGCTCTACTGCGCCGTGGGGTTCAGCGGCCACGGCTTCAAGCTCTCGCCCATGATCGGCGTTGTAATGTCCGAGCTCATCACGCAGGGGGAGGCGACCTCCATAGACATCTCGATGTTGGGACTGGACCGCTTTAAGAAAGACAGGCTGCTTAGCTCCCGCTACAGCATGGCCGTGCTGGCGTAGGGGCGCTTCCCCGGTTCGACCACCCTGGTCTTGATGGAGTGTCAGTCCTGCGAAAACAGCGTGTCACGGGTCGGCCTGAAGGCCGAGCCCACCATTAGTGACGTGGTCTGGCCCTTCAGGGCCAACCGGGATCTTCATCCCGCCGCGTATGATATGCTTAGTCGACATCTGAACGAGTTCTGGAAAATAGCCATCCGATGACGAATCTCCCCGCGAGCGACATTTCCATGTATACCGTGGTCTCCGACCATGGAAATACGGCGTTGGGGAGGACCTAGGCACCCAGTGAAATACGTATCTCTCAGGAGCCTCCCCACCCGGGAGGCTCCTTTGTTTTGGGGAGGAGTAATGGCTGAAGAACAGGTAGACATGAGATTCGTCCGCGAGTCGTGGGAGGTCCCCGGTCACATCTCAGACTACGTCGAGGCCGTTTACAAGGTCGGTCTCTTGGACTCCGAGCGGCTGCTGGTCTCCAGGTACTTTTCCAAAAACGACCGGATCCTGGATATCGGCTGCGGGGCGGGGCGCACGACGCTTGGACTGTACCGGCTCGGATATCTGAACGTGCAGGGCGTCGACCTGTCCGGCGGCATGATAGAGCGGGCCAAGTTTATGGCGAAAGAGGCTGGGTGTCCGATTCCCTTCGAGGTCGGGGATGCCACTGACCTACAATGGGGCGACAGGAGCCTCGACGCCGCTTTGTTCTGCGGGCAGGGGTTCATGTGCATCCCTGGCTACGACAATCGACTCCAGGCCCTCAACGAGGTCAGAAGGGTCCTCCGGCCGGGTGGGCACTTCATCTTCACCACCCATGACCGTGATGCAGTGCGCGAGTTCGCTGATTTCTGGGAAAAAGAAGAGGCCAGTTGGGACGCAGGTACTCAAGACGGAAGACTGTTGGAGTTTGGCGATCGCATTATCGTGGACTCGGGGACTCCGACGTTCATTCATATTCCCACCCGCGAAAAGGTGATCGAGATGGTTCAGCGGTCCGGTCTGGTGCTGGTCGAAGACTCGATGCGTTCGGAGCTGAGCGTCGAAACTAAAGCCGTGCGAGAGTTCTCAGTCGACTGCCGGATGTGGGTCGTGCAACGGCCGCGCCCCACGGGGGACCTACCAGGGAACGGGAATAGCCATGACTAGTCCAAGGCCTACTCATCACTCCAGTGCATCGTCGTTCCTGGATGAGGCGAAAGACTTCCTGACTCGCTCGGAGGCGGAGAACATGCTGATGCTAGGCATCGCCGGAGAACTGGCGCAGAGCGAGACTCCCGGCGCCACAAGGCCGAGCTCATCTCCACCGCGGCTAACAACGGTCGTGGACAGCTCCACTGTCGTTATGGCGGCGCTCCAGACACCTCCCTACCCTCTGGTGGTTTCGAGAGGGGCGGAGATGGCCGTCGGGACCCTCGTAGATTGCCTGGAGGTCGAAGGGCTCTCACTCCCTGGCGTCAACGGTCCCGCAGAGACAGCGCAGACCTTCGCCGAACGATGGACGGGACGGACAGGCCGGCCCGCGCCTCCGGGCATGCGTCTGAGGGTGCACCGGCTCACCCGCGTTATCGACCCGCCGAGTCCGGCCGGCGCGTTTCGGCCCGCACGACCGTCGGACGTTCCGCTTCTGGCCGAATGGGGGGAAGCGTTCAACATCGAGACGGGCGTCGGCGACGCACGGTCCGGGATGACAATCGTGGAGACCAGGATGGCGGCCGGGGGTCTCTATGTCTGGGACCACGAGGGACCGGTCTCGATGGCCGCGTGGAGCGGTCCGACCCCAACAGGGGTGCGGGTCAACTTCGTCTACACGCCGACGGAGCTGCGGGGCCGCGGCTATGCATCGGCATGTGTGGCCTCATTGAGTCGACTGCTCCTACAGCGCGGACACGCCTTCTGCGGTCTCTTCACCGACCTGGCGAACCCCATCTCCAACCGGATCTACCGGTGCATCGGCTACGAGCCCGTCTGCGACTTCACGGAATACAGGTTCACATGAGCGAAGAGAAGGCTGGGCAGCCCGAGAAGAGAGTAGAGCTGAGGACCGAGCGTCTGGTGCTCCGGCTGTTCAGGCTGGAGGATGTTCATCTCGTCGCGGAACATCTCCGCGATCTTTCTTTCCGGGTAGTTGGGCCGGATGACCGTCGGGTGGCGCTAGTCATCCACGTCGGAGCAGGCGACCCGGTCCACCTGGTCCATTCTCGCCAGGCCGGGGAGCAGGTTGTCCCGGGCCTGGTGGCCGCACCCGATG
>JADFHV010000061.1:2511-5038 GCA_022566975.1 Chloroflexota bacterium | reverse complement strand
CAGGCCTCGGGCGTCGCCCGAAGCTAGGACGATACGTCGACGATCATCTCGATCTCGACGCAGACACCCCCCGGCAGTCCCGCCATGCCAACGGCCGACCGGGCGTGCTTGCCCTTGTCTCCGAAGATCTCGACCAGGAGGTCCGAGGCGCCGTTGGCCACCGCGGGCTGGTCTCCGAAGTCCGGAGCGGAGTTCACCATGCACAGGAGCTTGACAATCCGGTTGACCCGGTCGAGGTCGCCCAGCTCTGCCTTGAGCACGCCCAGGAGGTTCAGCGCCGTTACCTGTGCGGCCTCGTAGCCCTGCTCGACGGTCAGGTCGGCGCCCAGCTTGCCGGTGATCATGGTCCCATCGGGTCGCCGCGCGACGTTGCCGGCGGTGTATACGAGGCCGGCGCTTGGTACGGCGACGGCGGGTACGTAGTTCCCTCCGGGGGTCGACGGCCCCGGCAGCGTGTGGCCCAGCTCCTTGATCCTGTCTTCGATGGCTCCCATTTTTTCGCTCCTATTTAGAATCGGTTTGGGGGCAGGGGCGCCCCGACACGTCGGATTGCGTCCGCATGGACATCCTACCCTGTTACCTCACCAAACCGGGCGGACACGCAGGTCCGCCCCTACGGGCCTCTCTGTCTCAGCGGTTTTTCTTAGTCCTCAACCTCGACGATCATCTCGATCTCCACGGGGATGCTGTTGGGCAGGGCGTTCATCCCTACGGCGGACCGGGCGTGCCTGCCCCTGTCGCCGAAGACCTCCACCAGCAGGTCCGAGCAGCCGTTGGCCACGGCAGGCTGGTCCCGGAAGTCGGGGGTGGAGTTGACCATGCTCAGCAGCTTCACGACCCGCTTTACCTTGTCCAGGTCGCCAATGGCAGCCTTGAGTCGGGCAAGCTGGTTGATGCCCGTCAGCCGCGCGGCCTCGTACCCCTCCTCCACGGTCAGGTCCCTCCCCAGCTTACCTGAGGGAGACGTGCCGTCGGGCCGGGCCGCCGGGCCCAGGCCCGCCAGGAAGAGCAGGTTGCCGGTCCGGACGAATGGTACGTAGCTGGCGATGGGGGATGGGGCCTCTGGCAGTGTAATCCCTAGCTCCTTGAGCTTGTCCTCGACTTTGGACACCACTCACCTCCTGATGGACGGTTGTGAACGCCGCGCATTGTATCCGATTCGAGCAGGCTTGTGTACGGCGGTCGGGCAGGAGGCTTGACAGAGCAGCCTCTTCATCGTAAAATTACGCTGATAGGAAAAATACGATGAATGGAAACTCGCCGGCATGAAGACTATACCGTTGCAGAAGACCGAAGAGAGGCTCGTAGAGCTGTTCAGGGCCCTTGGGCACCCGGCGAGGGTCCGGATCGTGCGTCTCCTGGCCCAGCGCGAATCGTGCGTCTGCGGCGAGCTGGTCGATGAGCTGCCCCTAGCCCAGGCGACGGTGTCCCAGCACCTGAAGGTGCTCAAGGACGCCGGCATAATCACTGGCCAGGTAGAGGGACCGGCAATCTGCTACTGCCTGGCGCCCGGTGCGTTCGAGGAGCTGCGCCACGCCGTCGGCGACCTATTCGTGGAGTCCACGCGTCGAGAGTTGGAGGAGGTTAGAGCATGACAGACGCTCAACGTCTCAAGGCTGAGGTCTCTCGTCACTACGCCGAGAAGGTCAAGGAGTCGGCCGACTGTTGTGGGACGGACTGCTGTGGGGAGTTGGGCCTCTCGGAGCTCTACCCGGTCGAGGTGCTGGAGCAGATGCCGGCGGGCGCAGTCACCTTTGGCTCCGGCAATCCGGTAGGGCTGGCCGACCTTAGTGCGGGAGAGAGGGTCCTGGACCTGGGTAGCGGCGCCGGGCTGGACTGTTTCATCGCCGCCCGCCGAGTCGGCCCGTCGGGCTCAGTCGTCGGTGTCGACTTCACCCAGGCGATGATCGACAGGGCCGCCGAGAACGCGAACGAGCTTGGTCTGAGCAACGTTTCGTTCAAGTTGGGCGACATAGAGGCGCTGCCTCAAGACGACGACGACGTCGACGTGATCATCTCCAACTGCGTTATCAACCTGGCCCCGGACAAGGCCGCCGTCTTTCGCGAGGCGTTTCGGGTGCTACGCAGCGGCGGCAGGCTTGTCGTGTCGGACATCGTTCTCACACGGCCCGCCACGGCCGCTGAGCTCAAGGACATGGCACTCGTGACGGGATGCGTCGCCGGGTCGCTTCCGGCCGAAGAGTATGCCGACACGATTCGTGCCGCCGGATTCGAGGACGTGCGTCTTGAGGGCGACGTAGAGGCAGGTACGGAAAATTTCTGGTACAGCGCCGCTATTCGCGCCGTGAAGCCGTAGCGCAACGCAGGCCCTCTCGTGGTCGGTTGCTTTCCCCCCTTCTCAATCTTCCCCCTGAGGGGGAAGATGCATTATCCTCTCCCCGCGGAGCCGGGGGAGAGTTAGAGAGGGGGTCTTGACGGTGCCCCGACCGCGCGTCTCATGGTTGTCAGACCCCTAAGAGACGCGTCTCAGGCGAAAGTCAGCGCCCGCGCCGGGTTCTCCACCAGG
>JADFHV010000061.1:0-2501 GCA_022566975.1 Chloroflexota bacterium | reverse complement strand
CGATTCGTGCCGCGGGCTTCGACGACGTGCGCGTCGAGGGCGACTCCGAGGTCGGCGAGAAAAAGTTCTGGTACAGCGCCGCTATTCGCGCCGTGAAACCGTAGCGTAACGCGTGTTAGGCGAAGGTCAGTGCCCGCGCCGGGTTCTCCACCAGGATGGAGTGTACCGCCTCTTCCGACAGGCCCTTGTGGCGGAGTCCAGGTGCGATGTGCTCCAGGATGTGGGCCCAGCCGTGCCCCCCGTACTTCACCAGGCGGTGCTTGGTACAGATGTCGTGGGCGATGACGACCCTCTCGCCGTAGCCGTCGTCCACCAGTCGCTTGATGAGGTCCATCCGCTGGGCGTCGCTGGGCATATCCATATCCGAGAGCGGGTAGTAGGACGACTCGAGCCCAAAGAGATCATACTCGAGGTAGCAGCCGCTCCGCGCGATCGCGGTGAGCACTCCGTAGTCGGCCGTGGTCCGGTCGAGATGGCCCATTATGACCCGGCCCAGGTCGGCGCCCGACTCGGCTAGAACATCCAGTATCTCCCTGGGCGCTTCGTCGTCGCGGCCGGGGTGGATCAGTATGGATGCGCCGGTCTCCTGCTGGGCCACGGCCGCCCCCTGTAGCACCTTGCGCTCGTTACGGGTGAGCGGCCACGAGCATCCGATCTCTCCAATGATGCCGGCCTTGACGCCGGTCTCGCCCACCCCGGTCCGGACCTCGTCGACTATCCGCCGAGCGATGTCCGCCTCGGTCAGGTCGTCCATCTCCGGCGGGTGCACCATGTCAACGTAGTAGCCCGCGCCCATTACGATGTTGAGGCCCGTTGCCCGCGCGATCCGTGCAAGCGCCAGCGGATCGCGGCCGATACCAAAGGTGGTGGCGTCCACGATGGTCCCTCCGCCGGCCCGCTGGTAGAGTGCCGCCTCCGCGATGGCTGTCTCCTCGTCGTCCAGCATCAGGTTGTCCGCGTTGTCGAACCAGTTGTAGTGGACCCAGCCCAGGATTTCCATCGTGAGTGGCGCATGCGCCCGGCCCAGGTCCGACACCTCGGCAGGCGGGTTGAACATGCACCGGAAGTCGATCATGAGGTGCTCGTGGGTGGTCGTGGGGCCCAGGACGTCGGGCGATACGGTGCCCAGGACCGTCTGCACCAGGCCTGTCAACTCGCTGTTCGGCACGGCTGTCCTCCTATGGCGCGACTGGCCCGGAGCCTAGCACCGCCTCCCAGGGGCCGTCAAGGGTCGTTTTCATCGCGCGCCGCGGAGGCGTCGACCGCGTAGACACGGTGTCGTCCCAGGACCGTAGAGGCACGGCATGCCGTGCCCTAGCCATCGGGGCCAAGCGGTCGTGGTGACCTACGCGACCCGGCGGAAGCTAGGGTAGGCGGCGGTAAATATCAGCGTGAAGACCACCAGCAGTATCCCGCTGAGCATGAGTGCGAAGGCCGTATCGGTGAATTCCGCGAGAATGCCGAAGGGCACCCCGCTCAGGGGCATGACGCCGAAGCTCATCATGGAGATGCTCATGACCCGTCCCCTCATCTCGGGGGCCGCATAAATCTGTACCAGCGTCATGTTAAGGGACATGTAGACTGAGCTCACGAGTCCCATAAGCATGAGGAGCGGCACGGCCTGTGCGTAGGTCTCCGTCTGGGCGAACACCGCCAGTATCATGCCCCACAGGAGGCAGAAGACCAACAGCAAGGCCCCGCGCCTGCTGAAGTTGCCCATGGAGGCCAGAATGAGTGTGCCGACCAGGGCTCCGATCCCCATCAGCATCATCAGTATTCCCAGGCCATCCGACTGCACGTCCAACGCCTCGCGTGCCCACGCCGGCAGGAGAGCAAAGTACGAGTAGCCGAAGAGCGCCGGGATGAACATCATGATGACCAGACCTAACAGAGTCCGGTCTGACGCCACATACGAAAGGCCCTCGCGAATGTCGCCGGCCATTCCCTTGCCCGAGCGCGACGCCGGCTCCGACCCTGCGCGCACCTTCACCATGGTCACTATCGAGAAGACGTATACGGCCGAGACGATGAAGAAGACGCCGGAGGTATCGACCAGCAGTATCAGGAATCCGGCCATCGCGGGCCCCAAGACCCTGGTCAGGTTCATGCTGGAGTTATTCAGCGAGATGGCGTTCATCAGCCTGCCCTCCGGCACGATGTCGGAGAGTATCGCCTGGCGGCTGGGCCCGTTGAATGCCATGAGCGACCCGTTGGCCAAGCCGATGGCCATTACGTGCCAGAAGGCAATCACACCCGTGGCATCCAGCGTCGCCAGCAGTAACGTCATCAGGGCGTTCCCGCTCTGACTCCAGATGACCAGTTGCCGCCGGGACACGGTGTCGGCCAGCGCTCCTGCGAACAGGGACACGACGATAATAGGGGCGGTGAACGATACTATCGACAGGCTCAGCGCCAGGGGCGAGTCGTCCATCATGCGGACCACGAGCCAGGACCTCGTGATCATCTGCATGTTCATGGCCATGAACGACCCGAAAGAGCCG
>JADFHV010000060.1 GCA_022566975.1 Chloroflexota bacterium | reverse complement strand
GGGGCTGTTCATCTATTTCCAGGACCCTGTTCGCGCGTGCGGCGTGCGAAGTTCCATCTCAGACTACTCGGCTCCATAGCGGCACTTACGGGCATCCGCATCCGGCGCGACCGCATCCTTCGATCTGCCGGCGGCCGAATCTTGCCTGGAGGGGTACGCGGAATTGGGCTCTCGACTCAGTACTAACCGGTATCTCCTGAGGGTCGTCTACTACCCCTGGTTAGTCCTTCCCTATCCGGTGCGGCGCATCGTGACCATCGCAGGTATATGGGGGTTGCGGTTCGTTAGTAGGGTACGCGGCATCCACCGACTGTCGAGCCTCACGCCTCCGGATAAGCTGTTCAGCCTCTCATTCTGGGGTGTCCCAAATATTAGCCAGGCGGAATATTCCCTGACGGTCGACGGCAGCGTCGGACGTCCCCTGACCCTCTCGCTGGAGGAGCTGAAGAGCCTGCCTGCGGTCGAGCGCCAGGTAACGATGGACTGTGTGGGCGGCAGCAGGAACATCTGGGTGATGCGGGGAGTGTCGTTCGCCTACCTGATTGACCGGGTGGAGCCGGACGACGACGTGCGGACCGCCATTTTCCACTGCGCCGACGGCTTCTTCACCACACACCCTGTGGAAGACCTGACCCGTACCGAGGCTTTCATGGCATATGAGGTGAGCGGTTCGGAGACGCCGCGCTATGGATACCCCTTGCGCCTGGCGGCCCCGGGGAAGTACGGATATAAGTGGGCAAAATGGGTCGTTCGCATTGAGCTTGTGCCGGGCTCTCCAAAGGGCTACTGGGAGCAGCGGGGCCTGCCGGACCGCGCCAACGTCGGCGACATCCGCTAAGGGCCTGAGGGGCGGGGATCGCTCGAAGCCAGTACCTATTCCAGGTGGATTTAGCAACCAGTCATTCTGAGCCCTTCGTCAGGCCTTCGTCCCGATGGTTCGTCGGCGCTCACCACAGGGCTGAGGCCGAGGGGCTCAGGACAGGCGCCGGGGCTCCGCCCCTCTGCACACTCCATCCGCCGCAGGCGGATCAGCCTGCTATGGACTTCTGCCGCCCTGTACCAGGCGAAGCGCCCTGCACCGGCGTTAGACAAGTGAGCCGGTATAGCCGGCTGCCACCGGCCCGGCGGGCCCCGCCCTAGGTAGCCGAGGCGGCGCGCTCGGCCATTAACCCGCGCTGCAGCTCCGTGTACTTCGGCTGGGAGCACTCAAGACGCTCGATGATGAGGTCGGCCGCCTTCTTTAGCTTGAGCACACTGCCGCAGGTGAATATGTCGAAAGCGGCGTAGCCGTGCTCGGGCCAGGTATGTATCAGCAGATGAGACTCGGCGATCGACAGGACGCCGGTCACTCCGACGGGGTGGAACTTGTGGAAGCTCTCTCCGACGATGGTCGCGCGGGCCTCGTCGGCCGCGCCCATCATCGCCTGCTTGATGAAGTGAAGGTCGTTCAGCAACTCGGGGTTGCACTCCTTGAGATCGAGCAACAAGTGGGTACCTAGCGCATTCAATCACCTACCCCCGGTCCGGTCTCTATGACTCGTTGGACGGAGCGGTATTATACATCAAGCTCGCGATGTGGAACAGTGTGGGCGCCTGGTGACGAGGCTGACCCCCGGACTTCAGTCCGGGGGACCGGGTGACAATTGACCGAACGGCCCTGGCCTGGGGGGCGCGGCACGTTCGGACAAGCGGTCCGCTTGCCGAGGCGCTCCACGCCTCAAAGGGCGACACCTGGCCGGCGTCGCTACCACCCGATTCCGCCTCATCCCGGCCAGATGCCGCCCTACCAAGGGGGTCGCTTATTATTACGCACCCGGCCTGCGCCTGGATTGCCAGTCTTCAGGCCACCTCCAGCTCGTCCTCGACTATCTGGCCGCTCTCCTGTATGTGAAAAGCCCTGAGGTCGGGCTCCTCCTTGTCTTCCAGCGAGACGAGCACGTAGTAGAGGTCCAGCCAACCGCTCTCCAGGGCCATTCTCACGTCGGTCGGGGAGGGGTACGCCGGGCCATGGGTGTGGGAGTGGTAGAAGGCCAGGAAGTCCCAGCCGTTGCGCTCCGAGTCCTTGTCGGCGTTGAGGAACTCCTGCGGGTCCATCAGGTAACGGTACGGGCTCAGCGTCGTGTTGGTAATCCGGTACAGGTGGTGGACGGTCCCGTCTTTGCCCGCCAGGATGCCGCAGCACTCGTTGGGGTCCTCCCTTTTCGCGTGCGCGACCATCTCCTCGGCGAACTCTTTGGCGATAGACAGCAATCCGGCCCTCCATGGAGCAAAGCGCCCGGTCATTTATATCTGGTGCTCCCCGTCTTTTCAAGGCGCGGGGGCTATTCAAGTCATCGCAACGGAAACGAAAGGCTCGCCAACGTGGCCCCCATGTCGTTCCGAGGAGTCGGCGACGAGGAGTCTGGTGTCGGGTCTGGTCGGAAAGCACAGGCCAAGTGCGAGCCACGCACGGCAATGAGATGTCAACTGGCCCTTGACAGAACAGCACTTATGTTCTAACATGTTGAGCAGGGGGACGGACCCACGGGCCGTTCCCTTTTTCTTTTCGTCCGAGGGTAAACTATGGCTTTCTTCGACTCCAAGGTCTCGAAGTTCCTGATCGACGATACGGGTGGCACTCAGCGCGACCTGTCCGCGTACCTCACCGAGGTCCGGGGCCTGCCGGGCCAGCGTGCCCTAAACGAGGTAACGGCTCTCGGCGACAGCGGCGCGCGTTTCATCCCGGGTCTCGAGGACGTCACCGTCCGGTTGGGCGGCCTGTTCGACGACACGGCCACCTCGGGCCTCGACGCCGTTCTCGGGCCCCTGCGGACCCACACCTCGGCCGTGGACTTCGAGTACGGACCTGAGGGGTCGAGCACAGGCGATGTCAAGTACTCGGGTACGTGCTGGGTTGTCTCGTACGACCTGCGCAGCCGGGTCGGGAACCTCGTGGAGTGGGCGGCCACGTTGCAGGTAGAGAACACCGTCTCCAGGGCCACGTTCTGATGAGCCATCAGCGTTCAGCGTTCAGCAGCGGCCATCCGGCGTTGGCCGACGGCTGATAGCTGATAAGCATGTCCGAGAGCACTATCCGCGTCAGCCTGCCTTCGGGTGGATGGTGGGACCTGACGACCAGGCCTTTGTGGAGACACGTCCGCCACTGGATGGACGAAGGTCCAGACCACGACCTGCTGCCACGGGCGCTGGTCTCCCTTACGACGGGATGGAGTTTTCCAGAGGGCGTAACGGAACGCTCACTAGCCCTGAGGGACACCGAAGACTTGACCACCGTGCTGGCTGTGTTGAACGGCGAGGTCCTGTCCGCCTTCCGGTCTGGCGGCCCAAGAGAGGCAGCCGAGGCGCTCTTCGAGGGGCTCGTCTCGGGCCGGGTCCCTCGTGAGTATCTCGAGGTCTGCCTGATGGCGGCCACCGGCTGGACGTGGCAGGCCCTGGGCGAGACCCCGGCGGACATCGTTCACAAAATGGCGGTCTATCTCGCGGTGAAAGGCATCAGGGATACCAAAGGCACCCTCCAGTTTTCGGAGGAGGACTGAAGTTGGCCGACGGGACTACATCGGCAAGACTCGCGCGGCTGAGCGCTGAAGCGGACCGTGCGCTGCGCTCCTTTCTGCGACGCACGGCCCTCTTCGCCGCCTCGTCGGCGACGGCCGCTACGTCGACCGGCACAGGTCCGCAGACAGCCGAAGGGGCTCCTGTCCAGAGCACCGGCGAAGGCAACGCGAGAGGGGTGGTGTCTCGAGACGAGCGCGGCCAGAGGGCGCTGGCCAAAGAGATCAAACGCCTCATCACCGAGGACAAGCGTCGCGGCCTGCCGGTGTGAGTGGGAGTTGTCAGTTCTAAGACTGAGGACTGTCCACTGATAACTCAAGACGCCTGAGCGGAGCGAAGATCATGGCCCAAGCCAAATGGCTCGTCCATGTCGACTGGAACGACGACGGCGACTTCTCAGACGCCAACGAGGACGTCACGTCCGACGTCCTCGGACTGACCCTGGAGCACTTCCGCGACCTGTCCAGCGAGCACATCGAGGCGGCCCGGCTGGAGCTGGAGCTGAAGAACGACGACCACAAGTACAGCCCGCCCAACGGCTCGTCACCCCTCAGCGGCAACCTCAAGCCGGGGCGCAAGGCCTGGGTCAGGGCGGCCTACCCCTACGACGCTTTTGGGGATGCCGCCGGAACGCAGCTTCAGGCACACACCCCTGATTATGACTCGGGCTTCTCGTGGACGGAGCACCTGCAGGGCTTCGACATCGCGTCGGGCGGATCGGGCGCTCAGACCGACGGGACTCAGGGCAACGGCGACTGCGTCGCCACCATGGACTTCGGCGACTCGGACGTCTCCATCGGCTGCGACTTCACGCGTGGCACCGATACGGTCGACCACGGCGGTCTATGCTTCCGCTACTCCAACACGACCAACTACCTCTACGTAAGGGTCACCGGTACTGACCTTGAGGTGCGGAAGGTGGACGCCGGGGCCGACAGTCTGGTTGCCACCGCGGCCCACACATGGGCTACCGGCGCCAAGAAGTTCCTCCAGGTCGTCTTGCATGGAAACTCGCTCCGCGTCTTCGTGGACGACAGCGAGGTGATAGACACCTCCTCCTCATTCAACAGCACGGCCGCCAAACACGGCCTCTTCAGCGACGACGAGGCCGACCACACGTGGGACGCCTTCGGCGGGTGGGTCTCGCTCTTTCATGGGCAAGTGGACTCGATCCACCCCAGACCGCGCCGTGGGGCGCAGTACTGCTACCTGCGCGCCCTGGACGAGATGGAGCGGCTGACCAGCGTCACCCTATACACCTACGCTACGTCGTCGCTGCCCCAGACCTCCGACGAGATACTCGGTGACATGCTGGACTACGCTGACGTGGACTCCGGGCGTCGCCAGCTTGACACCGGCACGTCCCTGGTGCCCGATACCTGGACGCCGGCTATATGGAACGTGCAGGCAACCGACGAGGCCTACCGTCTCCAGGACGAGGAGGACGGCTTCGTTTATGTTGACGGCCACGGGTATTGGCGGTTGGAGAGCCGCTCTCACCGGACCACGGCGCCCCACACCGCCTCCAAGGCGACCATAAAGGACACCGACGACGGGACCAACCCCTACTTCTCCGAGCTGACCTGGGACGATGGCTCCAACAATGTCGAAAACGTGGTCTTCATGCGCATTCGCGACGGCACCAATCAGGGCGCTCAGGACGCCTGGACGCTCAAGGAGAAGCCGTCTTTCACCGCCAACGAGACGAAGGAGTTCCTGGCGGAGAGCACGGCCTACGACGTGGTGGCGGGCCAGGTCTCGCCGGTGGAGAACACGGACTACGATGCCAACACCCAGCAGGACGGCTCCGGGACCGACATCTCCAGCGAGCTTACGGTGACTCATCCCAACACGGCCGACTATAACGGCAAGGGCACGCTGATCAGGGTGAAGTTCGGGGCGACCGCCGGATACCTGACGCTGCTGAAGCTGCGCACTCTCAACGCCTTTGTCTTCGATGACCCGGTGCTGCTGCTGGCTGAGGACACGACCAGCAAAAGCACTTACGGCCAGCGTGTCAGGAGCATCGAGGCTCGCTGGACGCGCGAGGTTGCCGTGGCCCAGGCCACCATAGACAGCCGGCTGGCAGGCAACAAAGACCCCAAGACGGTCCTCAACCTGGCGGTGAGCAACGGGTCCAAGGCCAACATGATGCTGGTCCTTCACCGCTCGTTCTCCGACCGCGTCACCGTGAGCTACAGCGACATGGGCATAAGCGGCGACTTCTTCATCGAGGGACACCGCATCGTCATCGACGAGGGCTGGACGAAGGTAACACGAGAGCTCCTGCTCCAGGGTGTGTAGCAGGCTGCGGGAAAGGGGTGTGCAGTCCCGATTGGTCGGGATTGCTGGGAGTCTGAGGGTGTCCCTCAGATACAATTCTCCCCCTTCCTGGCCAGAGCCTGTCCTGAGTCAGCCGAAGGAAAGGGGGCCAGGGGGATGGTCGAAAGGGCTTTCAACACGCTGCTAGAGCGAGCCATCGTTGGGGGTAGGGGCGCGCCCCTGTGTGCGCCCGCGACACCGTTTTCACAAAACAATGGACATCGACCTGACACCCTTCATCAACGCCGGAATCCCCGGCATTCTCCTCCTGTGGTTCATGCTCCGACTGGAGAGAATCCTGAACCGCTTCGAGAAGACCGTCCAGCTCATGGCGCGTGCCGTGATACGCCTGCTGGAGCGCCACGACCCGGAGCTGGCGTCCAGTCTCAGCAAGGCCCTCTCCCGCGCCAACGGTGAGGAGGAGTGACGATGGTACCGGTCGCCACGTACGCGTTGCTATAATCGGGCACATGAGGACCCCGTCCATCTGGCCTGTTGTTCTGGTTGGGAGCCTGCTGGCGCTGACCGCCTGCTCAGACCAGGAGGCCGCTCGGGTCCCGACACCCGCTGCCACTGCCCCTGCTGCTGTCACCGCGGAACCGACCGCCACGGCAACGCCCCTACCAACGGCAACAGCCACGCCCTTTCCGGTCCCTCCCATCGTACAGTTCGAGCCGGTCGTCGTGCCAACCCCAGCTCTGGGCCCCTCAGGCGCTTGGAGCCTGGCGGTAGAGCTGTTTCACGAGGGGTCCGCGCTCCAGATGGAGGGCAGGCTACCGGAAGCCATCGACGCCTACCTGGAGTCCATCGAGGCCTATCCGACCGCCGAGGCGTACACCTTCCTCGGGTGGACCTATAGCTGGATGGGGCAGTACGAGCGGGCAATCGCCGAAGCGAAAAAGGCCGTCGAGATCGATCCAGACTACGGTAACCCCTACAACGATATCGGGACCTATCTGATAGAGCTGGGCCGGCTCGACGATGCCATTCCCTGGCTGGAGAAGGCGATGCAGGCGAAACGGTACGCGTCGCCCCACTTCCCGCACATGAACCTTGCGGAAATCTGGGTGCGCAGGGGGATGTGGGACGAGGCGCTGGCCTCTTACGAGGCGGTCCTCCTGCTGCGCCCACAGGGGACCCTCCCTCCGCTACCTGCCCCGGTCGTGCCTCCCTTTGCCGGCCCGGACCCGTTCGCCATACCGGCGGACGAGTTCCAGCTGATGGAGCTACGGGTTGCGATGTCGGCCTACTTCCTCGCGTGGAGCAGCTACGACGCGACGGCGCTGATGGGAAGAAGCGCACCTCCATCGACGACAGAGGCGGCGATGCTCCTGATGAGCCTGGCCTACGCCAAGCGGGCGCGCCTTGAGATGCGCCTGCTGGACCTGGATGCCCGATTCCTTACCGAAGGCACCGTCCTCGTGCGTCCGCAGGTGCAGATCGGGCAAGGGGTATTGAGCATCCCGTATCTACTGGAGTGGGGCGATGGGGTCTGGAAGGTAGTCGGGTCGGTCTCCGCCTGGCCATGGGACAACGAAGGCGAGCCGGCTCCCCTGAACCTGATAATCGGGCCTATCGGTCCCCCGTCGAGTCCCCGGGCCTGACCGACGTTAGGCGCCGGTCCTGTCCGCCAGCCACTCCTCCTCGAGGGCGTGGTCCGGGTGTCCGCGTCCGGAGCGCACGGTGAGGCTGGCCTTATCGCCCAGCGCCACGACGAGCTGCTCCGTTGGTCCGCGCTCTCCCGGGGAGCAGGTCACCAGGGTCTCGGCGTCGATGCGCGGCGCGAAGGCGATGGGGTCGAACAGCGACAGCGTCCGTCCGGCCGCCTCGACGTCCTGGGGATAGGTCCGCGCGTAGTCGTTGAGCTCCTGGCGCGGATACGCGCCGCTCTGGGACAGCGCCGCGTGGCTGTCCCGAAACAGGAGCAGGCCGTTGAGCAGCAGGAAGCGTACCGACGGCCTCAGTCCCGCGGTTATGGCGGCCAAGTCGTTTCCCGCTGCCGCCAGGCGCGCTCCATCCGCCTCGGGCCGAGCGGTGAGCACGTCCACGGCCCGCAGGCAGTCGGCCACGATATCGCGCCACCGGTACTGGTCCGGGTGGGGAAGGCCGTCGGTCAGGAGGCCGGGATAGGCGGCGCTGTACCCCGAGTCCGACAGCCTCTGGCCACGGTGGCACAGCGCCATGATGGCGTAGCGCCCGCGTCGCCGGTAGTCCGGCACCGCTACCACGCTGCCGTAGCCCGGTGCCTGGAACAGCGCGGGAAATGGGCCGTTGCCCCTGGGCACCGTGTAATAGGCGAAGAGAGGGTAGTCGCCCACGCCCCGGAAGGTCGCTCCGTAGGCGGTCGATACCTCGTTATTGCGGATCGGCAGCTCGTTGATCTCGACCGGGCTGCCCCTCAGGGCTTCTACCTCGTCGAGGACGCGCTGCCAGTAAGTGTCGAAGTCAGCCGTTCCGTGTAGCATCCGCGGTCTCGCTTCTTCCTCGATCTAGCCCTCGGGCTTCAGGTGCTCGGCCATGAAGTCCATCACCACCCGCTCGTGGCCGACGTTGGAGCCGGCGTCGTGGGCGCACTCCTCGTAGTGGTAGAGGCGCTTCTCAGAGCTGCCGATGGCCCGGAACACCGCGAAGCCCGTTTCGGGCGGGCAGACGTCGTCCCTGAGCCCCACGTTGACGATGATGGGGCAGGCGATGCGGTCCACGAAGTTGTGGATGTCGTAGTAGCTGAGCACGTCTCGCACCCGGCCGTCCCTCTCCGGGTGCAGGCGGAGGTAGTCGTTTATCTCTTCATATGGGTAGGTGCGCGTAAGCGAGGCCGCGTCCATCATCGAGCACAGGTACGGCGCCCCGGCTGCCGCCGCCTTGACCGCGCCGGAGCGAAGGGAGGAAACCAACAGCGTGAGGGCTCCTCCCTGGCTGGCGCCACGTACCGCGACGCGACTCTCGTCCACCTCGGGCAGTCCCGCCAGGAAGTCGAAGGCCCGCACGGCGTCCATGTAGAAGCCTCGGTACCCGTAGGTGTCGCGGTCTAGGACATTGTGCGTCAGGAGTCCCGGGTAGCCGGGATTGAAGACGCCGTTGCTCCGGAGCTTGCCCCTGGGCGCGGCTGAAAAGACCGCGTACCCCATCGCGGCTATGTCGCTGGGCAGCTTCGGCTCGCCGACGTAGCCGGGTACGAACAGGATGCCGGGCAACGCGCCCGAGTGCTCCCGTGGGCGGGCGTACCAGCCAGCGATTTCGAGGCCGCCATAGCTGCGGTAGTGTGCCTCGAACACCTCGACGTCGTCCGTGGAGCGAGCAGGGACGGGCTCCAGTCGCGAGTCCAGCGGGACCTCGGAGGTCTGCGCCAGCGTCTCGTCCCAGAAGGCGTAGAAGTCGCCGGGCCTGGAGACGCTGCTGGTGAACGATTCCAGTGTGGCCGTGCTCATGGTCAGGACCCTCCCACCGGAATCTTAAGCGACCGTCCCCGCACTGTCGACCGGCCATGCTTGGGTTCGGAAAATCCGGCGGCCCAGCCTCTCACCTTACCAATCCGCTACGCCAACAGGAGGGCCACCGTTGTCATACCTAGCAGGAGGACCATGCCGGCTAGTCCCAATACAATCCTGGCATTGAATCTGTGGAATCGAAAAAGTCGAGGTTTACGGCCAAACAGGAGCATACTTACACCCATCGTAGCTTGACCCAGCACAAATACAGTGAGAAGCAAAGCAATGACGAGATGGACATATAGTGAAACTGGCCAGTCATCGTCGCAATCGCAACGAAGCACGGTATAAACAGCCAGACCCAAGGTGAGTAATACGGCTGGAACAGTTGCGGACGCCAAGACATAGTGCAGCCGGAAGTATTTCCGGCTGCGCATTTTGGTCCAAGCGGTCACGGAGAGAAGCAATAGAGTCGCAATGGCAATTCCC
>JADFHV010000059.1 GCA_022566975.1 Chloroflexota bacterium | reverse complement strand
TCCGGCCCCGTTTGGCGATGGGCCGCCCGTCCACCTCGTGAATGTCGGCCGTGAAATCGTTGGGGGCCGCGCTCGATATGTGGCTTCCCACCGCAAACCCATTGACTGGCGCATTCCTCTCCACGAACTGCGCGATCCGCTCCGGGTTGAACGCGCCGCTCACGAAGACCTCGACGTGCCGGAAGCCTGCCTGGTCGAGCCTTGAACGTAGCTCTATCACCATGTCAGCCGTCACACCGCCCCGCTCCGGCGGCGTGTCCAGACGGACTCCCCTCAGGCGTTCCCTGAGAGATGCGGCCACGTTGAGGGACTCCTCGGCCTCGTCCTTAAACGTATCGACGAGGGCCACTCGCGGCACCTCCTGGGGCATGTGTCGATCAAACGACTCCACAGCTTTGACGGTGTCACCCAGGAGCAGCGGCAGCGAGTGTGGCATATTCCCGGACGGCGTAACGCCCGCCAGCCGGGCCCCCTGGATGGTGGAGCAAGACACGCAGCCACCGACTACCGAGGCATAGTCCAGCAGCGCGACCACGTTGGGATGCACGTGCCGCGCGGCCGCGGCGACGACGGGGACCCCCTGGGCGGCGTCCACGCATTCCCGCGCCGCCGTGGCCCAGCCGCTGCACGACGCCAGCGTGCCGCACAGCGCCGTCTCGTACAGGCCGAAGGTGCTGTAGGGGGCCTTGATCCGCAGCGCGACCTCGCGCGCCTGCATCGGCTCCCCCTCTTCCAGCGCCCACACCTCGCTCCCGGCCTCCGGCAGGACCTTTCCCAGCAGCGACCGGACCTCCAGGATCCCGCAGAATATCCCATCGCGCTGTGGGAAGAACTCCATGGTGACCACAGGGTTCACTCCCTCGTTACGAAGGATCGTCAGAGTCCGCTGCAGGTAGATGTCGGCCGTATCACCGACTAGGGTCGCGGGTCGTGTCTCGAAATCCGGAGTGACCATGTGCTCTCGCTAAAAGGCGCCCCGGCCTGGGGCTCGGCAGCTACGAATGCTGATGGGAGCGGGCAGGTGACTACCCTGTGCCGGACGCGATGGGCTCCACCAGCGTCGCTCCCAGGATCCTCTCCATGTGCTGCAGCGCGTACTTGTGCGCTTCCGGGTCGAAGGTCGCCACGCAGTCCGTCGGGACCTCCACCGCGTAGTCGCGGTTTCGGGCGTCCGCAGCCGTATGCATCACGCATATGTCGGTGCATACTCCGCAGATGATCACCTTGTCCGGGTCCAGCCCGGCGAGCCGCTCCTCCAGGTCCGTCTCGAAGAAGGCGCTGTACCTGCGTTTTCGTATAAGCTCTCCAGCGTATTCCGCGAGCTCCGGTATCACCTCAGCCTCCTCCGTCCCCCTCAGGCAATGGACCGGAAACATCTGGAACTCCAGGTCGTCCGGGTCGTGGGTATCGCATATGAAGAAGACCTTGCTCCCCTTGGCCAGCTCGTTTTCGATCAGCCTCTTCACCCGGGGAATGATGCCCCGGGCATCATCGCCGCAGTAGAGATTGCGGCCCGGCTCCAGAAAGCCGTTCAACATGTCTACCACCAGCAAGACGTTAGCCACCTGCAACCGTCCGGCGCTCCACTCCAACCCAGATGTCTGGACACGATATGTTAACGTGGGGCGCGCCAAACATCAAGGTCGGCTCCCCGTGGACGGCCTCTCTCCGTGGGTCGCCTCATAATCGCTACGTAGGGCCATAGACGCCTTCCTGAGACCTCCGAGCCGGAGCCGGAGGAGCCCTTTCATGTCCCCGTACGCAGTGCTGACCAGCTTGACCCGGCTGTCGGGGTCATCGGTCCAGGTTACCGGGACCTCTCTGACACGATAACCGTTCTTTTCCGCTAGAATAAGCAGCTCGGTGTCGAAGAACCAGCCGGTATCCTTCACCAGCGGAACGACGTCGTTCACCACGCGGCGGCTCACCGCCTTGAACCCGCACTGGGCATCGTGGAACCCGGTCAGAAACATGGACCTGAAGATGGCGCTGTAAGCCCTCGACGCGAGCTCGCGTCTGAACGACCTGCCGATAACGCGCGCGCCCGGCCGCAAGCGGGACCCTACGGCCACGTCGTACCCCTCCGACCGAATAGCCTCTACCAATGCGGGCAGGGCGTCCAGGTCCGTTGACAGGTCCACGTCCATATAGCCGACAATGTCCGCCTCGCTCTCTCGCCAGGCCCGGCTGAGCGCCCTGCCTCGGCCCCGCTGCTCCAGCCGAATATACCCCATCCGCTCGTCCTCCCGGGCCAGACGCCTACCGATCTCAGGCGTCGAGTCGCTGGAGCCGTTGTCGGCCACCACTATGCGCCAGCGATAGTCTCCTAGGCGCTCCGAGAGGAATTCCCCCAGTCTGCCGACGCCGACGGCCAGGCCGGCCTCTTCGTTGAGAACGGGTATAACGATGTCCAGCGAGGTGGTCATCTCAAACGAACAGCCCTTGTCGTGGCCAGGCTAACGCGTGTCATTCCGAGGAGTCGGCGACGAGGAATCTGGGGGGGCCAGACCCGGTCTGTGTCCCGGTGGATGCATCCTCTGGTAGAGGCAGCGCCGTCAGTGCTTGAAGTGTCGGGTGCCGGTAAAGACCATCGCCACGTTCGCCTCGTTGGCCGCGGCAATGACCTCCCCGTCCCTGATGGAGCCGCCGGGCTGGGCGATGGCCACGACGCCGCCGGAGGCGGCCATCTTGATATTGTCCTCGAACGGGAAGAAGGCGTCCGATGCCAGCACGCTCCCCTTAGCCTTGTCCCCGGCTATCCGAAGCGCCAGATGCACGCTCGTCACGCGGTTGGGCTGTCCAGCGCCCATGCCGACCATCGTCCGGTCCTTTGCCAGCACGATGGTGTTGGACTTGATGTGCTTGGCCGCCCTCCAGGCAAAGGCCAGGTCAGCCAGCTCCTCTTCCGTCGGCCTGCGCTCGGTTACCACCTTCCATGATGCCGGGTCCTCATCTATTGCGTCTGGGCTCTGGAACAGCGCCCCTCCACTAATCAGGCGGACGTCAACGTCATCCACCGTGTGCCCGGACATGCGATCAACCTCGAGGATTCGGAGGTTACGCCGCTTCTTCAGCCTGGCCAGCGCCTCTGGCTCATATCCCGGCGCGACGACGATCTCGTAGAAGACCCCCTGCATCGCCTCCGCAGTGGCGGCGGTTACCGGACTGTTGAACCCGACGATACCACCGTAGGCCGAAACCGAGTCTCCCTCGAAGGCTCGCTCGTACGCAGTCGGTTGATCGCTGTGTACCGCGAGGCCGCACGGGTTATTGTGCTTGACTACGACCGCCACCGCGTCCGTGAAGTCTGATACCACCCGCCAGGCCGCGTCGGCGTCCATGATGTTGTTGAACGAGAGCTCTTTGCCGTGGAGCTGTCTGGCACTCGCTATGCCACCACGTGACAGCGGGTCGGCGAAGAGGGCCGCGGTCTGGTGGGGATTCTCTCCGTAGCGAAGATCGTACAGCTTGCTATAGCCTAGCGTGGCCTCGCCACGACCTACGCCGTTGCCCGCGCCCAGGTATCGAGAGATAGTCGTGTCGTAGAGCGCAACGTGCTGGAATGCTTTCCGCGCCAGCTCCCTGCGCTCCTCCAGGCTCAGAAACCTCGGGGCCACTTGAGCTCCCGACCCCTCTCTCAGCCGCTCACCTATCCAGCCATAGTCCGAAGGGTCCACAACGACGATCACGTCGGGGAAATTCTTCGCGGCAGCCCGGACCAGGGTGGGCCCGCCGATATCGATGCTCTCCAGCGCCTCCTCGAGACTAGCGTCGCCTCCACGGACGGTCTCGACGAACGGGTAGAGGTTCACCACTACCAGGTCGATCGTGTCGATCCCGTGCTCGGCGAGCTGGGCCGCGTGGCTGTCTAGCTCTCTGCTGGCGAGGATGCCACCGTGCACCCTGGGGTGCAGCGTCTTGACCCGGCCGTCCAGGATCTCGGGAAAGCCGGTCACCTCCGATACCTGCCGTACCGATAGCCCGGCTGCCGTGAGCTCGCGATGGGTATTTCCGGTGCTCACCAGCTCGAACCCGGCGGCCTGTGCCGCCTCCGCAAGCTCGGCAATACCCGTCTTGTCACTAACGCTAAATAGCGCCTTCATTTAGTTAATTCTCTCTACTCGCTCGTCCGCCAGTAGGGATGCATCCCATCTCCGTCCGGGCATCTGCTATGTCAGCCTGTAGATATAAGCATCGTCAATGAACTGTCCGTTAATTGTGTTTCTGGAGAACCTTATCCCGGAGATGCCATTCCCCGTTTTGATGGCGCTGCGGAGCAGTGATATGAGGCGGTCGTTCTCTTCGACGACGCCGATGTCGCTTAACGTCAGCTGACTTAGAGCCCCGGGCATCTCCGAGAGCACCGACCGAATCTTCCGGTACGTTTTCTTCGGGCCGGAGGTTGTTACCTCTGGTGAAGCGATTACCAGTCGCCAGAGGTTGGATTCAGACATGAACAGCCACAGGCAACTACTTACCGGCAAAGCGGTCGAGTCTAGGCGACGAGTGAGCTCGGCACCTGCATCGATCATTTCGTCAGTCAGTAACTCCTTTACCACCGCCTCTTCAGCCATGACAGAACTCCACTCCTTCTCGCGGTGACAGCCAAGTGAGAAGTCTCTCGCTCTTGATCCGGAGACGTTGACGTCGTATCGAGAATCGACTGTCCAGTCCTTTACAACGGCCCAATTCTCATCTAAGGCGCGGTTTGTTCGGGATTCTGTCTGAAGATCGCTGTATAGTCCTGAGACCCTCAATAGACTCTCGAGGTCATGAGTATGGCTGGCGTTGACCAGCTTTCTATCGGGGAAATCGTATCGTCTGGTCTGCTTTGCCAAACAAGCCTTCAGTGCGCATTCAACTGCATAGCCCAGGATGTAATACGCGCCTGAAAAGCGACCGTCATCGAGTAGAGCCTTCGCGTCCTCAGTCCGCGACCGAGCAATCCTCTGTAACTCACTCCTATTCATGATTATAGGACAACACGCTCGCCGTCAGTGTGTCGCACCACCTCGCCCACAACAGACGCCTCCGGCACGAGACCGACGATCTCCGCCACCTTCGACCTGTCGCACACCACCACGAACCCCAGACCCATGTTGAACACGCGGAACATCTCGTCGCGCGATATGTTCCCCATCTCCTGCAGCAGGTGAAATATGGCAGGCGCCCTCCAGGAGGCGGTGTCGAATCTCGCCCCGAGTCCCTCCGGCAGTGCACGCGGCACGTTCTCGACCAGACCCCCACCGGTAATATGCGCCATCGCCTTCACCAGCGGCACCGCGTGCCTGACTACCCGGTAGTATGAGCGGTGCGGCGCCAGGAGCGCGTCGCCCAACGTCCCATCGAGCTCCGAGTAGTACTCTCCTAGCGGCGACGGATCATCGTCCAGGCGGAGGATGTCGCGTACAAGGGAGTAGCCGTTGGTGTGGAGCCCGCTGGACGGGATGCCTAGCAGAACGTCGCCCTCGGCAACGGACGACCCGTCCAGAATATCGCTCTTCTCAACGGCCCCAACCGCGAACCCGGCTACGTCAAACTCGCCCTCCCCGTACAGGCCGGGCATCTGCGCCGTCTCTCCTCCTACCAACGCGCACTCCACCTCGACGCAGGCCCGGGCCATTCCCTTCAGCATCGCCTCTACAGCCTCGACTTCCAGTACACCCACGGCGATGTAGTCCAGAAAAAAGAGCGGCTTCGCGCCGCTTACGATCACGTCGTTGACGCAGGCGCTGACCAGGTCCTCACCTATGGTTCCGTACCTGTGCATCGCCGCCGCCAGCTTCAGCTTGGTGCCGACGCCGTCGGTGCTGGCGACCAGCACAGGCTCCCGGAACCCGGCTAGACGGTACATGGCCCCGAACCCACCGGCGCCACTCAGGACCTGGGGCCCTCGCGTCGGGGCCGCTATCGCCTCGATACGCCGTTTGACGGCCGCGGCCGCATCGAGATCAACTCCCGCTTCCTTGTAGGTGTGCTCAGCCATGGGCTCTCAGGACGCCGGTCACGGGCCCGGAGACAAATCGCCTCCCCCGCAAGTCCGGGGGAGGCCGAAAGGGGCCCTGTCTCTTCCTACTGGGGCGGTCAGACCTCCAGCATCAGCTTGTCCATCTCCAACTGGACGGGGATGGGGTAGTCGCCCGTAAAGCAGCCCATGCAGAAAGCCTCTCTGGGCAGGCCCACAGCCTCTATAAGTCCTTTGTGGCTGAGGTATCCCAGGGAGTCGGCTCCCACAAACTCGCGTACCTCCTCCACCGTCATGTTGGCCGCGATGAGCTCCTTCTTGGTGGCGAGGTCCACCCCAAAATGGCACGGGGATACGATGGGCGGCGCGCAGATGCGCAGGTGGATCTCCCTGGCTCCGCCCTTCCTTAGCAGGCTTACCACATGCGGAGTCGTCGTGCCGCGCACGATACTGTCGTCCACGACTACAATCCGCTTGTCTTTGATGAGTCTCGGCAGCGGGTTGAGCTTCGTGCGCACCCCAAGATCGCGCAGTCTCTGGTCGGGAAGGATGAACGTGCGCCCTACGTAGCGATTCTTGATTAGCCCCTCGCCAAAGGGAATGCCCGACTCCTGCGAGTATCCCACGGCCGCTGCCGTCGCCGAGTCCGGGACGCCGATAACCATGTCTGCCTCGACCGGGTACTCCCTGGCGAGCTGAGCGCCCATCTCCATTCGGTTGCTGTACACGAGTTTCCCATTCAGGATGCTGTCCGGCCTCGCGAAATATATGTGCTCGAACATGCACGCACCCGCCCGGCCGTCTACCTCCTTCTGGTACACGGTCCTGAGCCCCTCGTCGTCCACCAGCACGGCCTCGCCGGGCGCTACCTCCCGCACGAACTCCGCGCCGATGTGGTCGAGAGCGCACGACTCCGACGCTATCACCCATCCGCCGTTGAGCTTGCCTATGCACAGGGGACGCACGCCCAGAGGGTCTCGAATCCCCAGTAGCGCGTCGTTGGTCATTACTACCAGCGAGTAGGCCCCCTTCAGCCGGCGCATGCAGTATGCGACTCGCTCTCCCCACGAGTTGGCGGGCGCGTTGGTGATCAGATGGGCGACGATCTCCGAGTCGCTGGAGGTGGCGAAGGTGCAGCCCCATTCGGCCAGCTCCTCCTTGAGCTCAAGGGCGTTGATCACATTGCCGTTATGGGCCAGCGCGATCTCGACCTCGGGCCCGGCCGAAAGCAGCGGCTGAGCGTTGGAGAGCGTGCTGGTGCCGGTCGTGGAGTATCGGGTGTGGCCGATGGCGATATGCCCGGGCAGCTGGAGGAGGGTCTCCTCGTCGAGGGTCTGGGCCACCAGGCCCATGGCGGTGTGGACCCTCGTCCGCTTGCCGTCGCTGGCGGCGATCCCGGCGCTCTCCTGGCCACGGTGCTGGAGCGCGTACAGTCCGAAGAAAGCGATCCGTGCGACGTCCTCGCCCCTGGAATAGACTCCGACCACACCGCACGCCTCTCGCAAGTCGCGGTCGTCGGTGGTCATGGGTGCCCCCCTCAACGACGGGTACCAGCCTACTCGAGCCGATGACAAGCGCACCTCCTCGCTAGAGCAGGCGCACCCACATTATAAGTTCACCCGAAATCCCAGGTCAATGAGGCCAGCCTCGATCTCGGGCCACTCTGGCACCCACGCGCCGACCGCCATTCGGTCTTGAGGCTCCGGACAAGTTTTCCGTAGCCTACCCACTAAGGAGCATCCTCGCGTTCCTCGCTCACCACCCGCCTAAAGCTCAACGCCCAGCTCTTTCGCCACCGTCTCCATGTCCTTGTCCCCGCGCCCGCTGAGGCCGACTAGGATCGTCTCGTCCTCGGAGAGGGTCGGCGCTAGCTGAGAGACGTAGTAGATAGCGTGGGCCGGCTCCAGAGCCGGTATGATGCCCTCGGCGCGGCAAAGCAGCCGGAATCCCTCCAGGGCCTCGGCATCGGAGACGCTGACATAGCTCGCGCGCTCCGTGTCCTTCAGGTAGCTGTGCTCCGGCCCGACTCCCGGGTAGTCGAGGCCGGCCGAGATGCTGTGCGTCTCCCGGACCTGGCCGTCCTTGTCCTGGAGCAGGTACGACATGCTGCCGTGGAGCACGCCCACCTCGCCGGCCACCAGCGTGGCGGCGTGCCTATCGCTGCCGTCCCCGAGGCCCCCGGCCTCCACTCCGACCAGCTTCACGCCGTCGTCCTCGATGAAGTCGTAGAAGAGGCCGATGGCGTTGCTCCCACCGCCCACGCAGGCCACGGCATAGTCCGGCAGACCCCCGGTTGCTTCCCGCATCTGCCGACGGGCCTCACGGCCGATCACCGCCTGGAAGTCCCTCACCATCATCGGGTACGGATGGGGACCCACGACGCTCCCGATCAGGTAGTGCGTTGTCTCTACGTTGGTGACCCAGTCGCGAATCGCTTCGTTAATGGCGTCCTTCAGCGTCCTGCTCCCGGAGTCGACGGGGCGTACCTCCGCCCCCAACTGATGCATCCGGAAGACATTGAGGGCCTGGCGCCGAATGTCCTCCTCGCCCATGTAGACGACGCAGTCCTGCTTCAGCATCGCGCAGACCGTTGCGGTGGCAACGCCATGCTGTCCGGCGCCCGTCTCCGCGATAATGCGCTGCTTGCCCATGCGCTTGGCCAGCAGGCCCTGTCCCAGAGCGTTGTTTATCTTGTGGGCACCGGTATGCGCCAGGTCCTCGCGTTTCAGATAGACCCTGGCGCCTCCCAGCTGCGCCGTGAGGTTTTCCGCATAGTACAGGGGTGTTGGGCGTCCGGCGTAGTCCTTTGCAAGCCTGTGAAGCTCGGCCTGGAAGGCCTCATCCGCCTGAGCCGCCTCGTAGGCTTCTTCCAGCTCCTCCAGCGCGCTCATCAGCGTCTCGGGAACGAACCGTCCCCCGAAACGCCCAAAGTGGCCCATCTCATCGGGAAGCCGCTGCGCACTCTTCATCTTACCGACCCGATTCCTGCCCTACCGCCACAAGTCGCTCTAGTCCTCCTCGTCATTGTACTATCAAACACCGGCATTGACCCGGGGACCGGCCCAACATAGAATTAGAACCAAGGACTCAGACACATAGGAGCAGAGCGATGCCCATATACGAGTACCGGTGCGGCTCCTGCGGGACGAGCTTCGACCGACTACGTCCGATGGATCGCATGGACGACGAGGCGCCATGCCCCGAGTGCGACGGCGACTCCCATCGCCAGCTCTCGGTCTTCGCCGCCTTCTCAAGCTCCAACGGCGACACCGGCGCCATCGCCGGTGCCGGCGGATGCGGTGGGTGCGGTCCCAGCGGCTGCGCCTGCTCAATGAGCGCCTGAGACCTCTGCAATGGCTACTCAGACCGGTAGAAAACTTCTTCTCGTCGATCCGACGACCCGGCCGATACCGGTCGCCTTCGACGGCGCGCCCAGGATCTCCGACCTCTCCAACAAACGGGTCGGCCTGATAGACGACAGCAAGCCCAACGCCAAGGAGCTACTGGAAGAGGTCGCATCCCTCCTGCGGAAGCGCTTCGGGGTTGCCGACGTCAGCTACCACCGCAAGCCATCGGCGTCCAAGCCGGCCACGCCCGAAGTGATCCAGCAGCTTGCGCGGGACTGCGACTACGTCATCGTCGGGGTGGGAGACTGAGGCTCCTGCAGCGCGTGCAGTGTGCACGACGGGGTCCACATGGAGAAGGCCGGAACTCCCGCCGTGACGATCTGTACCGACGCATTCATTGAGACGTCCAGGTCGATGGCAACGATGTGGGGTGCGCCCAACTACCCGGTCATCTTTACCGGGCACCCTATCGGATCCCTCACCAGGTCCCAGC
>JADFHV010000058.1 GCA_022566975.1 Chloroflexota bacterium | reverse complement strand
GCTGAAATAGTCAGGACTGAGCCATTGCTTGACGGTTGGATACATCGCTGCACGGAAGAGTTCGACGGTGGGCAGCGGCCGATATGCGGCAGTTCGCTTCCTGATCAGTCCGTGATCGTCGTCCTCGATGAGTTCCTGGACCTGGTACCGGCCGGTATCTGGTCCGCCTTCGAGTTCCGGAGCACCTCCTGGCACTCCGACGACGTGTTCGACCAGCTCCGAGCCAGGAACCTCGCGCTCTGCATCGCCGACAGCGAGAAGCTGACGACGCCGGTCGTGGCAACCGCCGACTACGGATACCTCAGACTAAGGGACGAAGGCTACCGGGAGGCCGACTTCGCAAAATGGGCCGAGATCATCAGGCGGCACGAAGACGTCTGGGGAGATACGTTCGTGTACTTCAAGCATGAGGAGGAGGGCAAGGGCCCCGAGTTCGCCCGCGCCCTGGAGAAGAGCCTGCGGGCAACCCCCTCTCTAACTCTCCCCTGCCGGGGGAGAGGATAAAAATCCCCTGCCCAGCAGGGGGAGAGAACCAATTCCCTTCCCCCAGCGGGGGAAGGTTAGGAAGGGGGAGAAACGTTCGTCTGCCCTCCGTGCCCAGGTTCGGAGGCGACGTCTGTCTCCCGGCCCCGTCCTTAATCCTCCCCCAAAAGGGGGTGGAGATTTCTTTCCTCTCGCCACAGTGGGGAGGTTCGGCGTCATCCAAGCTCCCGGCTTTAGGGAAGGGAAGGGGGGTCCACTCCGTCCAGCTCCGTGAGCACCGCGCGCAGGTAGGCAACGTCCTCCCTGGCGTACTCCTCGACGTTGGGGGGTCTCGTCTCCGCGTAGCCGACCTGACGCATGATCGACTCATCGAAATCGTATTCGGTGTGGACTGTCAGCGGTCCGTCGAAGCCTATTCTGCGTAAGGCCGCCAGCGCCCGACGCCAGTCCACGCTACCCTCACCGACCTTCACCATCCGGGACACATATCGCGGAGTCCGGCCCGCCGGCTGAGGGAAGTATGCGGCGTCCTTGATACCTACTACCGACAGGTAGTCCCGGACCATTGCAAGGCCAAGGTCGTAGTCCTCGCCGTCCAGCGCCATGTGGCCGAAGTCCGGGTAGGCGCCCACGTATTGCGGGTCGAAGTCCCGGACCAGGTGCATCAGCCCCGCGCAGTTGGACCCGATGAGCGCGCCGCTGTGGGCCTGGTAGCAGGTCTGGACCCCGTGCCGCTCTCCCAGTTTGACGAAGCCCTCGAGGTCAGACCGGGCTGAGTCCAGCACCTTCCAGTAGTCGTCGCCCGCTTCGAAACGCCAGAAGCCTATCTTGAGCCGCGGCACTCCCGCCGCGGCGCAGGCCGCGTACATCGGCTCGACGTCCGGGGTCGTCGGGTCGCTGGTGGTAACCGGGGCCGTAGCCATCGGGCAGCTCAGCCCCATGTCCCGCCAGGTCTTCACGGCCTTAGGCAGCACCTTGGTGGCATTGCCCGCGTGGATGAGATGGCCGGGCCGGACGGCGACGTCGATCCCATCGTAGCCGAGCTCCGCAGCCTTTTGCCCCAGCTCCTCCACCGAGAGTTCCTCGAAAAACTTTGAGAACAACACTATCTCCATGTTTTCTTTGACCCCGTTCCCGAGTTTAGAGACCGCTCGTGGTGGTCTAGGAGGCTGATGAAATATGGGGTATGCAGTCCCGACCTCTCGGGATTGCCGGGAGTCTGAGAGCCTGCCCTGAGCATAGTCGAAGGGGTGCCCCTCAGATACAATTTCTTCCCTCTTCCTGGCCAGGCCTGTCCTGAGCCCTGACGAAGGGAAGAGGTCAGGGGGATGGTCGAAAGGGGGTTTCAGCACCCTTGCTAGTACGAGTGGATGACAATAGGCCGGGAGAGGTAATACCCTAGTCCCGGGCCGGAACAAGATCATGGGGCGGGGCGGAAGCGCCAGAAAACGCGGGAGCCTGATCGATGGGTGAAATAAGCTGGGGGATGGTAATAGACATCGATAGGTGCATCGGCTGCCAGGCCTGCGTCGTCGCCTGCCAGTCCGAAAACAACATCCCCATCAACGAAGAGGACCACTTCAACCAGCGGCGTGCCATGCAGTGGATCCGCATCGAGCGCTACTGGGAGGGGGAGTTCCCCAACGTCAAGGCCCGGTTCATCCCCATCCTGTGCCAGCACTGCGGCGACGCTCCCTGCGAGCCCGTCTGCCCCGTCTTCGCCACCTACCACAACGACGAGGGACTTAACGTCCAGGTCTACAACCGCTGCATCGGCACGCGCTTCTGCGCCAACGGCTGCCCCTACCAGGTCAGGTTCTTCAACTTCTGGGAACCGGAGTGGCCGGACAGCCTAAAGAACCAGCTCAACCCCGACGTTACCGTTCGCAGCCGGGGCATTATGGAGAAGTGCACCTTCTGCGTTCAGCGCATCAAGCGCTCCAAGCGGGAGGCGACCGCCGATGGCCGGGAGCTCCAAGACGGTGATCGGGAGCTCAGCCCAGCATGTGTCAACGCATGCCCCACCGAGACGCTCGTCTTCGGGGACTTCAAAGACCCCAACAGCAAGATCTCCAGGATGAGGGACAAGGAGCTGGCCGACGGCGGGCGCGGGTACCACTTGCTTGAGAATCTCGGGACGCACCCCAGCGTGATCTACCTCAAGAAGGTCGACGAGCGCGCGGAAGTCAAGGCACACGACTAGTGGATAGGTCACAGGCTGTATGGAGGCTCGGGGCTCTCAAAACCCCTCTCTAGAACGAAATGGCTACCAGCGAAACCACAGCGCAAAACGGCAGAGTCGCCGCGAGGGCGGACATCGACCGCGACCTGCTGGCGCGCCACCAGACCACCGGAAGGCTCTTCTGGCGGGCGGTAGCCCTCTTCGGCGTCCTCTTCGTTCTCGGCATTATCGGCTTCGTCATGCGCCTCTCCGACGGCGTCAGCGATACGGCCGTCTGGGGCTACTATGCGGCCGTGTTCGCCTTCATCCTGACTACGGCCCAGGCGGCCCCTATAGTAGCCATCGCCACGAGGCTGACCAAGGGCCACTGGAGGCGTCCCATATCCCGGGCCGCCGAGCTCTGGACTCTAGTGGGGCTCTTCAACCTCCTGCTGTTCATACCTCTGCTCTGGGTCCTGCCCAGCCTCGAGGACCAGCGCAGGACCCTGTGGTTCTTCAGTACCGACCCTGCCAGCGAATTCGCCGGCGTTCCGGTCTACTCGCCGCACATCTGGGCCACGGCCGCGCTCGTCTTCCTCGTCATAACTGGCCTGGCCCTGCTGTGGGTCTCGGCACTGCCGGACCTGGCATCCATGAGGGACAACTCGACCGGCTGGCGCCAGCGCTGGGGCCGGCGCCTCGCGCCGAACTGGCACGGTACATCCGCCCAGTGGAATATGCTCTACCATCGGACTGGTACTCTCGGCGCCCTCTACTTCATGATGCTCGTCTTCGTCCATTTCCTGATCAGCGTCGACTTCCTGATGACGCTGGTCCCCGGCTGGATAGACGCCCTCTTCCCCGTCACTCACGCCGCCAACGCCCTTCAGGCGGGCGTCGCGACGATGCTGCTGACCATGTTCTTCCTCCGCCAGTTCGGCGGCTACAAGGACTACATCACCCTGGACCAGATGTGGGCCCTCGGCAAGCTCCTCTTCGCACTGTCCCTGCTCTGGTTCTGGTTCTGGTTCTCCAGCTTCAACGTCCTCTGGTACGGCAACAAGCCCAACGAGCGGGCCGTGCTGGAGCTGCTGATAAAGGGCCCCTACCAGCCTATCTTTATGGCGGCCTTCATCCTCAACTTCGTCGTGCCGCTGTTCACCATGATGTGGAACCCCCTGCGCAAGAGCCTGTGGGGACCGCCACTGATCGCCACATCGGTGCTGATCGGGACCCTTCTCGACCGGATCAGGCTCTACGTGGCCGGGTACTCGATCCCAGGGATCGGCGACTCGTCGGTGGACAAGCACCAGCTCAGCGCCGACCTCATACCCGCCTCGAGCATGCCCGACGTGGCCGACATATTCATCATCGTGGGCGCCATCTCAGGCTCAATACTCGTCTACTTGCTCGGAACGCGCCTGTTTCCGGTGATCAACATCTGGGAGCAGAAGGAGCTTCTGCTATACAAGGTCCACAAGCGATTCCATCGCACGGAGGTCATGGTCTTGGGAAGACCCGACTGAGTTTTACCCCCTCTCTAACACTCCCCCGTCGAACAGGGGAGACGACCGCCGGACATTCGCGAGCCGAATAGCAAAATGCAAGAACACATCCAGCTAACCCAGAAAGAGGTCAACGACAGCATTCTCGCCGGTGTCCTCGGCATGCCAAAGTGGTGGCTGGGCGCCGTCGGCATCCTGACACTGATCGTCTTTACCGGGTTGGGCTCCTTCGGCTACATGGTCAACAAAGGGATCGGCGTCACCGGGCTCAACCGCCCCGTCTTCTGGGGCTTCTTCATGACCAACTTCGTCTTCTGGATCGGCATCAGCCACGCCGGCATCATGATCTCCGCCATCCTGCGGCTCACCCAGGCCGAGTGGCGCCGGCCCATCACCCGCGCCGCCGAGGTCCTCACCGTCTTCTCCCTGATGGCCGCGATGCACACGCCGCTGTTCCACGTAGGGCGGCCCTGGCGGGACTTCTGGGTCTTCCCGTACGACTTCGGCAGAGGCGTCTGGCCAAACATACGCTCACCCTTCGTCTGGGACCCAAGCGCCGTCGGCACCTACCTGATCGCCAGCTCCCTCTTCGTCTTCGTGGCCCTCCTGCCGGACCTGGCCATAATCAGAGACCGCACCACAGGCATGGTCAGCAAGGTATACGGCGCCATGTGCATGGGCTGGAGGGGCACCCCGAGGCAGTGGAGGATGCAGGCGGTGGCCGGTATCCTACTCTCCGCCCTGGTACTGCCGGTGTTCGTCTCGGTGCACAGCATCGTCTCATGGGACTTCGCAGTCACCATAGGTGTCGACGGCTGGCACTCCACCATATTCGCCCCCTACTTCATCATCGGCGCCATTCACTCCGGAGTCTCCGCCGTAGCCATGATAATGGCCCTCATGGTCTGGCTCTGGAACTGGGGCAAGATCATTCGCCCGGACCACTTCGACGCCATCGGCAGGCTGCTGATCGTAGTGGCCACCACCTGGCTCTTCTTCTTCTTCCTCGAGTGGGTCTTCGCCCTCTACACCCTGGAGAGCGCCGAGATCGCGCTCCGGGAGCTGCAGCTCTTCGAGTGGCCCTGGGTATCCCTTTTTATCGTGTTCCTCATGACCGCCTACTTCATCCCCGTACCGCTCTGGCTCTTCAAGAACGTGCGGCGCAACGCCAAATGGATAGTCTTCACCACCGTCCTGGTGAATATCGGCATGTGGCTGGAGCGTTTCCTGATCATTGTTCCGGGCCTGGCGCGGAAGACGCCCCTGACCTTCGACTGGGGGACCTATCATCCCAGTATCATCGAGATCCTGATCGTCGCGGAGACCTTCGCATTCGTCGCGCTGGGTCTTCTGATGTTCGCCAAGGTCTTTCCCCTGATCCCGCTCTTCGACATCAAGGAAGGAATGGTCGTACGCGACGAGATAAAGATCGGCCGACGCACGGTCCCGGCGTCCATCCGAGAATAAGAGGTATTCCGATGCCAAAGCGAAGCGTTCTGGGTCTGTTCACTGACGAGAGCGTGGCGGCCGACGCCATGGACTCCATAAGGGAAGCAGGCTACACCACCGCCGAATACGAGGTCCTCACCGGGACCCCCTATCCAGAAGGGACCTTCGGTGAGGAAGAGCCGGTCCACAAGCTCTACAGGTGGCCACTGATAGGCGCCGCCTGCGGATTTATCATCGGCATCGTCCTGACTGCCGGCACACAGCTGGCCTACCCGCTGGTGACCGGCGGCAAGCCCATCCTCGGGATCCCACCAATGACCATCATCATCTACGAGGGGACCATGCTGGGCGCCATCATATTCACCGTCATCGGCGTCATATTCGAGTCCAGGCTGCCCCGGCTGTTCATGGGCGCCTACGACACCAGAATCACCGAAGGCTACATCGGAGTGGCCGTAACCACCGAAGAGGACCGCGTTGGCAGGGCCGAGGAGGTCCTAAGACAGGCCGGCGCCGAGGACATCACCCGCGGCTGGGAATGATGGCGCGCTCTGCAAAGCAGGCTTGGGTGGCGCCGTCCCATCTGCCGTGCCAGGACTTGGATAGGAACACAGCTTGAGGGCTCTAACGAAAATCAAGATAGCCCTGAGGGCGATTCCCAGGGCAGGGCCATTGATCGTGGTGGCCGCGGCAGCCACCCTCACCCTGGCGGCCGCCGCCTGCTACAACTCGCACACCGGCGAGGCAAACGTCGGCGACTCAATAAACTTCAAGCTCCCGGCGTTCCCTGAGACCGGCGCTAACGCCGTCCAGATCTTCACCGAGATGCACTACCAGCCGTCCTTCAGGGCACAGGAGGGGCCCAGGCTGCTCCCCCCTAGCGACTCCGTGCCCATCACCGGCAAGGAGGTCCGCTACACCTCCCTTGACGAATACGGCGCGTTAGATATCCCGGACCGCGCCGTGCGTGACTACGACCCGGCCAACGCCCGGCATCTCTACTCCATCAACTGCCAGGTATGCCACGGCCCAACTCTGACCGGCGATGGGGCGATCCTCAACTTCTGGCCGAAGACCGACGACGGGAGGCTCAAGGGGCCTACGCCCGCCGATCTCACCGCCGACATCACCAGGGGGTCCACCGACGGTGACCTCTTCGGCTTCATCACCCTGGGAGGAAGACAGGGGGCCGCCGCCAGAATCCGAGACCGCAGGTCCACCTCGCCCATGCCCCAGTTCGGACTGCTCCTCACCGAGGACGAGCGCTGGACGCTGGTCCAGTACCTTCGAGGCCAGATCGGCCGTTAGCCACGCCACCGCAACATTACTCCCGAAGCGCCCTGGACGCACACGTCGGTGCCGATGTTATCCCGGGGAGCACAAACCAACCGACGACTCGGGAACAGGTTCGGGACGACGGCAGACCTGGCTAAGACACCACGACGACCGGACCAACGCCGCGTGACTCTACTCCGCCGGCCTCACCCGGATCTTGGTCCCCACGTCGTAGCTGAACACCACCTCGGCCCCGTCACACAGCAGCGTGATCACTCCCCTGGACAGAGCGATCTCCTTCACCTGCACCGCCTGCCCAGGGATCAGCTTGACGCCCACCATGTATTCCAACAGGGCCTGGTCGTCCTCCGGCACCCGGTCTATCACCAGCTTCTGGCCAGGCCGCGACCCGACCAGAGACCTGGAGCCTTTGTCCGCCACGTACCCGCTGCCCGGGATCGGGTGACCGAATGGGCACGTCGTGGGATTCCCCAGCCGGGCAACGATCTTCTCTTCCAGCTGAGGAGAGATGGCGTGCTCCAGCCGGTGAGCTTCGACGTGAGAGTCCTGTAGATCCAGCCCCAGGAGGTCCACCACCATTCGTTCCGCCAGCCGGTGACGACGCACGACGCTCTCGGCGGACTTACGGCCCTTGGACGTGAGCACTACGTCCTTGTTGGGCGTCGCCTCCACCAGACCCTCGCGCACCATGCGACGGATCATACCGCCCACCGACGGCAGTGAAGTCCCCAGCCCCTCGTCGGACGGCAGTGTCTTCAGGTGCTCCGCCAGCTGAGTCACAGTCACGCGCACGTCCTGCTCCTGGAGCCGGAAGATGGAAAGCAGGTAGTTCTCCGTCCCCATCGATAGGCGGGGCTCGTTGGAGCGCGTCTTTCTGTTGGGGGACTTAGGCGTGGCCATGAACGCAGCCGCTAAGGCGAAAGGTCGGTCTGGACGCTACCAGGGCACTTATGGTCAGCCAAACGGAAGCCGAGCGCGGATATCGGCGTCTCGCTCCTGGAGACGGCCGTCGCCCACCTGGGGGACTGGAGGAGCAGCCTCTCTACCGTTTGGTGTACTGCTTCGCCTTCCGCGCCCTCTTGAGCCCGTACTTCTTGCGCTCCTTCTCCCGCGAGTCACGAGTCAGGAGCCCGGCCCGCTTCAGCGCCGGCCGCAGGTTGGGGTCGGCCACTATCAGAGCCCTGGCGATGCCGTGTCTCAGGGCCCCTGCCTGGCTCACGACTCCACCCCCGTTCAGCTTCGCGACCACCCTGAACGGCCCGGCCCCCTGGGCCACCCGGAAAGGCTCCGTCACGATACGCTGCCACGAGTCCCAGGGAAACGCCTCCTCCATCGGGACCCCGTTGACAACGGTGGGCCCGCTGTCCATGTACAGTCTAACCCTGGCCACGGACGTCTTGCGTCTCCCCGTGGCGTAGTAGTAGTGGTCGGTGGTCAACTACTCACTCTTCCTTTTGGTAGTCCTGGCCGTCGCTCGCTTCGGAGGCGCGGGCTCCTCGGGCTCCGCGGCAGTCTCAGCGGTTTCGGCGGCCTTCGCCCTCTCGCTTGCTATCACCTGGGCCTCGTGGGGATGGGCATCTCCGGCGTACACCTTCAGACAGCCAAACATCCGCCGCCCCATCGCGTTCTTTGGCAACATCCCTTTTACGGCATGTTTGAGGGCGCGCGTCGGCGACTTGTCCATCAGGCTCGACAGCGTCTGCTCCTTTAGACCGCCGGGATAGCCGCTGTGCCGGTAGTACATCTTCTGCTCAAGCTTCTTGCCCGTCACACGCACCTTCTCGGCGTTGATCACCACGACGAAGTCGCCCGTGTTCAGGTAGGGGACGTACATCGGCTTGTGCTTGCCCTGGAGCAGCACCGCTATCTCGGATGAGAGCCTGCCCAGCGTCTTCCCATCCGCGTCTATAACGTGCCACAGCGGGTTCAAATCGGACGCCCTGGTCCGGTACGGCTTAGTGTTGATCGTCATCGAGTTTCACCCCCATCTGGAGGGAAGTTCGCGTAGCTCACGCTGACCAGGCACAGCCCCTGCGGCGGCAGAGAATGCGCCACGCGGCCACCGGAGGCCCCGTTCAATATCTCTCTCAGTTCGTCCATCGACATCTTGCCACGTGCCACATCCACCAGGGCTCCCGCCATCCGCCTGACCTGATGCGGCAGAAACGCAGTGGCCTCCACCTCGAAGGTCACCTCCTCGCCCGCCAGCATGGATTTCAGCTTGGCGATCTGGGTGTCCAGATACTCCGGATTCTGCTCGTATTTGAACAGCGCGCCCTCCACGTAGTGCGCGGCGAGGATTTTCGCGGCCTCATCACAGATACGGATCGGCTTGCGGTCGTAGTCCGGGCCATACTGCCAACCGGTGTCGGTTCGATCATCGAGTAGTGGCTCAAGGAACTGGACTGCCCATGGCACGGGTTGCTCCGGCTTGTTAAGTGCGTGGATAACGGCCCGTCGACACTGCAAAGTGTCGTGTGAGAGATAAAGATCAAAAAGCGGACGCGATCGATCAGGAAAGAACCGAGCTGCAGCCCGGAGCGTCTGGTATTCGCCACCGAATGGCCCCTGCTCATCAAGCGGCGGAGCGGACACGATGTCCTTCATTCTCTCGAATGTGCGTTCGGGTTCGACCCTCACTACTGACTCGGTAAGACATTCGTGGAAAATCGATGGGTCATCTGTTCTGTTGAGCACCCGCATGACGGCTCGACGAACCACCGGATGATCACTGAAGGCAACGGCTTTGATGAATTGCGGAACCCACGTGCCGTTGATCTCCATACGCCGTTGCCACGCTTCTGCCCGATCGACAGCAGTGCGCGTCGAGTTCACATCGAACGAGTCCAACGTGTCAGCGAACCCGATTCTTGAGGTCACGACTCAGGATGACACCTTCGACGGGACGTGCAATTCTGATTGCTCGCTCAGAGATGCGCTGGTTGCGGCCAATGCGTCAGCAGGACTCGACGAAATCAACCTTCCCGCGGGCGCGTTTACAACCTGACGGTG
>JADFHV010000057.1 GCA_022566975.1 Chloroflexota bacterium | reverse complement strand
GTCCCTCACGTCGGCCTGATAGGCGATAGCGCGCCTGCCTATGGCCTCGATCTCGGCGACGGTCCCCTCGGCGCCCTGCCTGTTGCGGTGGTAGTTGACGACCACGTCGGCGCCGGCCTCGGCCATCTTCAGCGCTATCCCCCGGCCTATGCCCCTGGATGAGCCCGTAACGAGTGCCGTCCGTCCTTCGAGGTCCATCTTGCTTCCTCCTGGTATTAGTGCCGGACGCCACCGGACACCGTTTTCAACAACCTGACTGTACTCATGGACAGGTCGCCGACCTGTCCCTTTGATGACTCGTACTCCGGACCTTTGCGCGAATGCAGCGGGCCGTCGCCCGTTCTAACCTGGCGGCGGGAGCGACACACAGGGCTCGTGCCGCCGGTCCGGTAGCATGAGGTGAAGTAAGACCATGAGCGATTTAAGCACGCGATCCGTCCCAAGTACACACCCTTTGCGGACGTTCGTCAGCGACTACATGGCGAAGACGCGCGAGTTTAGCAGGAACGCCAACCTGTACGTCCTGCACGTGATCGGCATGGACATGATCCACGGCTCGTTCAACGTGCTCTTCAACCTGTACCTACTGGCAATCGGCTTCGACATACGCTTCATCGGCCTGCGGCTCATGATCGGGTTCGTCGCGTCCGCCGCGACGGCGCTTCCGGCCGGACTGGTCTCCGACCGCATCGGACGCAAGGCTTCCTTCATTCTGGGCGACGGAGTCGGTGCCGTGATCGCCCTGGTAATGATCAGTACCAGGAGCGAGGCGGTCCTGCTTGCAGGGCCGGCGGTCGGCGCCTTCTTCGGAAACCTTCACCACACGTCCGAGGGGGCGTTCATGATGGAGAACAGCCGTAGCTCCGAGCGTGTGCACCTGTTCTCGGTGGCTGGAAGCTTCCGGACCTTCTCCGCCATGGCCGGCGCGCTGTTCGCCGGGCTGGTCCCAGCGCTCTTCATCGACGACATAGGGAAAGTCGACGCCTACCGCTACGCCACCTACGCCGGCCTGGCCCTGTGGTTCCTCTCCCTCATCCCTGCGCTGATGCTGAGGTCGGTGGAGGCGCTGGAGCGTCCGGAGCAACAGGGGGACGGCCCGGCCGAGTCCGGGCGCAGCCTTAGGACCCTGTTCTCAGGCATCCGCCACCCACGTCGAATCGTGTACTTCGTGATTACCAGCGCGATCATCGCGGTAGGGACCGCCGCAGTGGTGCCCCTATTGAACGTCGTCTTTCACGAGGGCGACGTCCACGCCAGCGAGGGAGAGATCGGACTGGTCTTTGCCGGCGGCGAGTTCGCCCTGGCGGTGGCTACCCTGGCCGTGCCTCTGCTGGCTGTCCGCATGCTCAAGGTGGATGGCATCGCCATCACTCGCCTGCTCGCGCTTCCTTTCGTCCTCGGAATGGCGCTGTTGCCCCTTCTGTTGGATCAGGGTGCGCTGCTGTTGCTGCTCGTCGGAGCGTCCTACGCAGGACGGACCACTATCTTCCGAATGAGCGGACCCTTGGACGACGCCTTCAACATGGAGGTGCTGGACGCCCGGGAGCGCGCGACCAGCACGGGGCTTGAAATCGCGGTCGGGGGCGCCGTCGCCGCCGTGGCGATTACCGTTGGCTCACGGCTGATGGACTCGGGCGACTTCACCACGCCGTTCTTGATCATGGCGGTGGCGTACGTGGCCTCCACCCTGATCTACTGGCGCGTGTTCAGACCCTTGGAGATATCGGAATCGAGACGCCGAGGGGACCCGAGCCTCGCCGTCGTGCCCGCGGACTAGCGTTTGGCTACGCTAGTAACGGTCGAATGTCACCACTTCGACAAGCTCAGTGCAGGCTCTGAGTCCGCCGGAGGCGGGCGAAGGGTCTGGAGGAGATGGGGGGTCCCTTCCCACTCTTTGGTCAGATCCACCCAAGACGGATTAAGTGACTCGATCAGCTCCACTTTCTTACTGCGCAGCCAGCCTTTGATCTGCCTTTCCCGTGCGACGGCTGACTCGGCATTGGCTGTCGCCTCGTAATAGACCAGCTTCGAGATGTTGTACTTGCTGGTAAATCCATCCACGAGCTTCTGACGGTGTTCATACACCCGACGAGTCAGGTCGCTCGTCACGTCGGTGTATAGCGTCCCCCGATGGTTCGTCATTATGTAGACGTAGAATTGCTTCACGACGAATCCCCCACCCAGCCACCAGATTCTTCGCTTTGCTCAGAATGACACCAGTCGTCGCTCTCACGGTGATCGACTACTAGCCGGACCTCATAACGACTCGATCTGGAGAAGCTCCAACCAGTTGCCATCGGGGTCCTGCAGATAGCAGGCAACCCTTCCGGCGGCAAGCTCCTCAGGCGGGTTCAGGACCTTTGCGCCGTTGCTCACCAGGGCCTGGAACGTCTTCTCGATGTCGTCCACCTGGAAGCATAAGTGGGTAGCGCCCAGCACGCTGCGCTCCTCGGTGGGGCGTCGGGCCGGTGCGGGGTTGCGGTACTGGATCAGCTCGAGACTATGGTCGCCTCCCGCGCCCATGAGCACGATCTGGAGGTGGGCGCCTTCGTACCCTACGACCTGTTCGATGCCGGGACCGGTCCGCTCATATCTGGCCTGCACTTCAAGCCCTACCCCCTCGCGGTAGAACGCTTCGGCCTTCTCCAGGTCAGCTACCACGAATCCGGTGTGGTGGAGTCGCTTTATCATCGGTCTCTCCTGATCGTCATGGCGGCCTATTCGTCTCTTGAGAGCTGTTCGATGGAGGCGAGGGCCTGTCCCACTCGCTGCCTGATGTCGGCCACGGACTCGTCGCTCCAGGGATAAAACCCTTGTCCGGACTTGACCCCCAGCGCTCCCCGCTCCAGCAGGGCCTCAATCAGCGCCGGGGTCTTCCGAGAGGTCTCCAGGTCGGGGAAGAGCTGACCGATGATCGCGGCGATGGTGTCCCAACCGGCCAGGTCGAAGACCTCGAACGGACCGGCCACGGACAGTCGCCGGCCGAAGCTGTTCTTGACCACGAGGTCCACGTCCTCGGCGCTGGCTATGCCGTTCTCCACAATGGAGATAGCCTCGCGCAAGAGGGCAAACTGCATGCGGTTTCCGATGAAGCCCAGGGACTCCTTCTGGAGGACCACCGGTCGCTTACCCAGCTTCGTAAACAGGTCTCTGGTCGTCTCGATCGTGTGGTCGGACGTCTCCGGGCCCCGCACGATCTCGATCAGGGGGAGCAGATAGGGTGGGTTCCACCAGTTGGCCACTACCACCCTGTCCGGCCTGTTGGTGGCAGGGGCAAGCTGGCTGGACATGAAGGAGGACGTATTGCTAGAGAGGATGGTGCGCTCGGGGGACAGCCGGTCGAGCTCGGCGAAGACGCTCTGCTTAAGCGGGAGGTCCTCGAATACCGCCTCTACTATGAAATCGGCGCCGGACACGGTCTCTTCCAGCGACGTGCTCGTGTGTAATCTCGCCGGGACCTCGGCCGCGCCGGCGTCGTCGACGAGGCCCATGCCCTGGAGCATGCCCAGCGTCGTCTTCACGTTTTCGAGTGCCCGGTTGAGGCCGTCGTCGGAGACGTCGTTGAGGTGTACGTCGTATCCGCCCAGCGCGAACTGAAGGGCGATACCGTGGCCCATCAGACCGGCGCCCACGACGCCGATATGCTGTATGTCGTCAACTTCCATCAGTGTCTCCTTGGCGGCTCGTCTCCGGCACGAGCCCGATGGCGCTGCCAGCGGCCTGCAGGAGCGCCCCCAATCTTACCACGGCCCTATGATCTCTCGATCAGCGGGACCGTACGTACGACGTTGGCCCGGCATGAGGCGCGACAGGGGCGTGCCGGCTGGTTTACTATATCTCAGCACATTTCAGACGAGGGCAGCCCGGTCGTCGGCCGAGTACGTTCAGGGAGTGATCGTGGCTGCCTAACCACAGGTGGAGTGATCCGATGAAAAGAGTCCTGGTAACCGGAGCAGCCGGCCAAATCGGCTCGGACCTAGTGCCCGCGCTGAGGGAGAGGTACGGAGCCGAAAACGTCGTGGCGGCGGCGTATGAGACCCCGCTTCCCCAGGACGTCCAGGACTCGGGACCCTGCACGACCGTCGACGTCACGGACTTCGCCCAGGTGGACGGAGCCATGAAGGAGTACAAGATAGACACCCTGTTCCATATGAGCTCCGTCCTGTCGGCCCTGGCCGAGGAGGACCGGCAGCGCGCCCACGTGGTGAATATCGACGGCCTCTTCAACGTGCTGGAGGCGGCGGCGAGCAACGGGATCGAGCGCGTCGTGGTCCCCAGCTCCATCGCGGCGTTCGGAGACGAGACGCCGAGAGACCCCGCGCCAAACGATACGGTCCAGAAGCCGACGACGACCTATGGAATCTCCAAGGTCTTCGGGGAGCTGATGGGAAACTACTACTCCCTGAAGGTGGGCGTGGACGTCAGGGGAGTCCGGCTGCCCGGGCTGGTGAGCTGGAAGACGGAGCCTACGGCCGGCACCACGGACTACGCGGTGGCTATCTTCTACGGCGCCCTCCGCGAGAGCTTCTACCGCTGTTATCTCCGTCCCGATACCCGTCTGCCGATCATGCACATGCCCGACGCCATAAACGCGCTGATAGGTGTGGCCGAGGCGGACCTGGCCGGACTCAAACACCACGCCGACTTCAACGTCAACGCGTTGAGCTTCACACCCGAGGAGCTGGGCGAGGCCATCAGGTCCCGGCTGCCCGGGTTTACGATGGACTACGAGATCGATCCCCTGCGGCAGTCCATCGCGGACTCGTGGCCCGACTCCCTGGACGACACAGCCGCCAGGGAGGAGTGGGGCTGGGCACCCGAGTACGACCTGCTCGCTATGGTGGACGACATGCTGGAGAACCTGGGGAAGAAGCTGGCCGCGGAAGCTTAAAACGCTGGTTGATTAGGTCCAAGTGCTCTATCACAAGTGATATGCAGGCTTCGAGCATCGTCAGACCCCCTCTCTAACTCTCCCCCGCGGAACCGGGGGAGAGGATAATACCTCTTCCCCCTTGAGGGGGAAGATTGAGATGGGGGGGAAGGCTCACGAATCACAACAGCGTTGACAGAACACTAGGAAGGTCCAGAGGAGACCGCCGTGCCAGAGGACGAAAAGGCCAAGCAGGCCGACCCGGCGTCGCAGGTGTATCCCTTCGTAGGCATCCCCTCGTTTCTGAGGGCGCCGATATGCACGGACCTGGATAGTCTGGACGCCGACGTCGCCATCATGGGAGCCCCAACGGACGAAGGCTCGCCCTTCCAACCGGGCTCTCGATTCGGCCCCCGCGGAATCCGCGAGCATTCGCTGCGCTTCGGCGACAGGGGCTACTATGACCCACGGGCCGGAGAGATGTTCCTCGAATACGAGCTAACGAACGGCCGGCTGGTGGACGTGGGCGATGCCAACATCCTGCCGACCAACGTGGAAGACACCTTTCGCAACATCACGACGCTGACAGAGAAAGTACTCGACCGTGGTGCGTTGCCCGTCGTCCTGGGCGGAGACCACGCCATCAGCTTCCCTGTCGTACGAGCCTACAAAGAGCCACTGCACGTAGTCCACTTCGACGCCCACATAGACTACTCGCCGTTCATGCACGGCTACGAGTTCACCAACAGCCACGCCTTTCGTCACATCCACCATATGTCGCACGTTGAGAGTCTGACCCAGGTCGGCATCCGGAGCCTGCGCGGCCGGCAGTCGGACATAGAGGACTCAAAGAGCGATGGGAACCGCGTGGTGACCATGGAGGAGTTCTATAGTCTCGGGCCCGCCGGGATAGCGGAGGCGCTGCCTCGGGACGCCCGCTGCTACGTAAGCATAGACATCGATGTCCTCGACATGCCGCTGATCCCCGGGTGCGTGTCGGCCGAGCCCAACGGGATGAGCTACGCGGAGCTGCGCGACACGCTGTTCGCCCTGGCCGATCATGCCGAGATCGTCGGATTCGATCTGGTGGAGGTCAACCCACAGCTCGACGTCGGGACGGGCATCACGTCGTATCTGGCCGCTCACACTATCCTTGAATTTCTTGGCCGGATATGCAGCCGGCCCCGTTGGATAGCGCGCCGTCGAGGCCGATAGAGGAGCCCGTCGGGACGGCCACCCTTGGGAGGCTGATGAGATATGGGGTGTGCAGAGGGGCAGAGCCCCTTTGCCGGGAGTCTGAGGGTGCCCCTCAGATACAAATTATTCCCCCTTCCTGGCCAGGCCTGTCCTGAGTCAGCCGAAGGAAAGGGGGTCAGGGGAATGGTCGTCCCGACCCGTCGGGATTCAGCACCCTGCTAGGAGGACCACCATATGAAGCTTGTCTTGAAGGCGGACAGACTCATCGACGGCACGGGGGCCGCTCCCATCGTCAACGCCGAGTTGATCGTCGAAGACGGGAAGATCACTGCGGTGGGCACGCAGGACGAGCTTCAGGTCGCGTCCGGAGACGGCGTGGAGGTTATCGAGGCGAGTGGCTGCACGATCATGCCGGGCTTCATCGAGATGCACTCCCATATACATTGCAGCGCGGAGACTGACGCGTACCGGCACGTGACGACCGAGAGCGACGAGACGCTTCTGATGAGAGGCGTCCAGGCCGTCAGGGCGGCGTTGACTTCGGGCGTCACGACCATGCGTGACCTGGGCAGCAAGAACCAGGTCGCCTTTCCCATCAAACAGGCTATCCGCGACGGCATCATCCCTGGACCGCGCCTGCTTGTCGCCGGGACCCCCATTACGACAACGGGCGGCCATTGCAACATGTTCGGCACGGAGGCCGATACGCAGGAGGAGGTCGTCCAGGCCATCAGGCGCCAGTTCAAGCAGGGCGCCGACTGCATCAAGATAATGTCCACGGGGGGCGGTTTCACGCCCGGCACGAACATCAGGGCCCCCCAGTACCCCGTAGAGACGCTACGCGCAGCGGTCAAGGATGCGGAGAGGCTCAACCTGCGCGTGGCGGCACACTGCCACGCCTCCGCAGGCGTGCGCAACTGCGCGGAGGCGGGCGTCCACAACCTGATCCACTGCAGCTGGCTCGCTGAAGACCCGGAGGAGATGTACGACTACGACACAGGCGTAGCGGACATGATCGCCGAGAAGGGCCTGTTCGTGGACCCGACGCTGGCCCTGGTGCGCCTAACCCGGCTTCGAGACCCCGAGAGAGCGCGGCAGCGCGCGGCGGAGCGCGACCCTGAGCGGCGGTTCGAGATACTGCGGGACATGTGGGACCGCGGGGTCAAGTTCGTCACGGGCATGGACTCGGGCATGACCAACGCCCGCTTCGACGATTTCGCCTACATCCCGGAGGTCATGGTCGATTGCCTGGGCGTCTCCCCGATGGAGGCCATAGTAAGCTCCACGAAGACCTCCGCGGACTGCCTGGGGATTCTTGACGAGACGGGGACACTGGAGCCCGGCAAGGACGCCGACGTGGTGGTGGTCAACGGCGACCCGCTGGCGGACATCAGGGCCCTGCACAGCGTAGACACCATCGTGAAGCGGGGGAGTGTGGTCAAGCGGAACGGGGAGGTCCTGGTCTAGCGAGGTCCCCCGTGTTCTGGGCCGGGTGTAGACGTTCCAGCCGATGCCGGCGAGGGGAACTACTTCCCGAACTCCCTCGACTCCAGCGAGCTGAGGAACAGCCAGACGGCGCCGAGCTCGTCGTCCGTCATCTTGCCCAGGCTTTCCCACGGCATGAACTCGGGGTCCAGCTGCTTCCCGGACCGCGTGACACCGGTCCGAAGCGCGGTGAAGAAGTCCTGCTCGGACCACCTCGCGCGTGTGAGTAGCGTGAGGTTCGGCGCGAGAGGCGAATCCGGGTCCGGTACCTCGCCGCCGGAGAGATGCTCGCCGTGGCAAACGGAGCACAGGGTGGTGAGGTACTCCCCGTACTCCTTCGTCACCCCGACGGGCGGGGTGGCCGGCCGTGTAGCCTCGTGGTCTATTATCCGGGCGGCCAGTATCTCCGAGTCGAAAAGCGAGATGATTCTTCCCAGAGGCCCGAGGCTGGTATCTGCATCCTCGTTGTCCACGGGCGGCAGACTCTTGAGATAGGCGACTATGGCCCCAACGTCGTCGTCGCTGAACTTGTAGAAATACTGCGATGGCATGATGACCAGAGGCTTCCCGTCACTGCCGATGCCGTGCCTGATGGCGCGAACGAAGGTGAGGTCGGTGTATTCGCCTCCCTTGCCGCCCAGTCCGGTCGTGAGGTTGCTGGGGGCCAGCTTACCGAACAGCGCGTCCTCTGCCAATATGTCACCGCCCAGGTCGTCGCCATGGCACTCGACACAAAGGCCGTAGGACTCGGCTATGTGTCTGCCGCGAGCGATGCTCTCGGCGTCGGTGGGTATGGGGATGGCGGCCACTTCAATGTCATAGGTCTTGTTCAGCCGCAACGTCGTGCCCAGGACGATGAGCACGACGACCAGGACGACGAGCAGGCCTACGAGGCCGCCTATACTGATACCGACCCACTTCAGGACTCTCTTCATGCAGGAACGGCCTTTCGTGGCAGAAGATGCGATCCAGAGCTGGTCCTGAGACCCGGTGCAGACTCTAGCACGGGCGAATTATCGCGTCAATCCGCTCAGAATGACGGTCCGCCCTTGCTGCCCTCAGGGTTGCTCGACGGGCGCTACGCCTTCACAAGATGTTTTCCGAACCAATCGACGATGCGCCGGTTGAGGTCCACAACGTGGTTGCGCTCCCTGGCCCCGTGCGGCTCTCTCGGGTATACGACAAGCTCGGTCTCCACCCCGAGATCGGTCAAGGCGCGATGGAACAGGTACGCCTGCTCCACCGGCACGTCCTCGTCTTTCTCGCCGTGCAGAATCAGGGTCGGGGTCTTGACGCGTCTGACGTAGTTGATGGGCGAGAAGGTCGCATACACCCCATCCGGGTCCCAGGGATCCGCGTCTCCGTAGTAAAGCTTGTCCCAGGCGCACAGGTACGATTTTCCGTGGAAGCTGCGCCAGTCCGAGATTCCCGCCCCCATCATCGCCGCCTTGAACATGTCGACCTGGGTTATAGCCCATGCCGTCATGAACCCCCCGTAGCTCCATCCGGCGATGCCCAGGCTGTCCGGGTCCGCGAGGCCCCGCTCGACGAGGTGGTCTATCCCCAGCCTGATGTCCTCCCAGTCCTTCCCGCCCATGTCGCCGATGTTGCTCTCAGCGAACTCCAGGCCCCACCCGGTGCTGCCTCTTGGGTTGGGCAGGAACACCGCCATGCCGTGAGCGGCGAGTAGCTGAGGCCAACCCGAACCGCCCAGATACCGGTGGGCATGGACGGACGTCGGCCCCCCGTGCACCAGCGTGACCAGGGGCAGCCTGTCTGTCGAAGACGCCATCGGAGGCCGGACCAGAAGGCCCTGCATCTCCCAGCCGTCAGCCCCCTTCCAGTGGACCGTCTCGACCGGACCCAGGGAGAGCTCGCTCGCCTGGGGGTGGAGACGGGTGAGCTGCGTCCAGGCCAACTCGTCGGCACTACGGGCAGCCAGCCAGACGTCCCTGGGCCTGCTGTCGTCCTCCATTACCACCGCGATGTTCCCGTCTGCATCGCGGCTGAACTGTTGCCAGCTTGTCTCGGCAAGGGCAGCCTCGGCGCGCCACAGTGAGCGACGTTTGCCCGAAGCGACGTCGATCTCGGCCAGACCGACTGAGCCCTGCTCATGAGCGGCGGTCACCAGACGCAGGCTGTCGTCGGACCACTCCAGCCACGTCGCACTTACGGCGTGGTCCGCGCTGAGCTCGCGCGCCTCACCGCCATCGGCGGCAATCACGAAGACTCCGCCACCCACCGATCCTCGGTCGCTCCAGGTAGAGGAGAGGAAGGCGATGGAACGGCCATCGGGTGACCAGGCCGGTGTGGAGACCTGCCTCCTGGCGTGGTGCAGTGTCTGCGCCGGGCCCTCACCGAGCGAGAACT
>JADFHV010000056.1 GCA_022566975.1 Chloroflexota bacterium | reverse complement strand
GATGCGCGGAGGGTGGCTCCTGGCGCGAGGCGATATGCGGGTCTCTCTGCTGCGTAACAACGGTGACGGTACGTTTGAGGACGTGACATATCAGGCGGGCATTGCGCGTCCAGCGTATCCAAGCCAGAGCGCCGCCTGGGCTGATTACGACAACGACGGCGACTTGGACGTCTTCCTATGCAACGAGTCCGTGCCCGAGTCCTGGCTGAATGAAGCCGTCGATGAGTCTCTTTCTGCCAAGGACGTTCTTAGAGTCTTCCCGAGCCAGCTGTTCCGGAACAATGGCAACGGTACGTTCACGGATGTCGCCGTACAGGCTGGAGTGACCAACCTCCGGTACTGCAAGGGAAGTGGTTGGGGAGACTACGACAACGATGGCGATGCCGACCTGTACCTGTCCAACTTTGGAGAAGGCAACCGTCTGTATCGTAACAACGCGGACGGCACTTTTACTGACGTGGCCCGCGAACTGGGCGTTGAGGAGCCTACCGACAGCTTCGCTACCTGGTTTTGGGACTACAACAACGACGGCTGGTTAGACCTCTTCGTGGCCGGCTACGGCTACGACATCGCGGATGTCGCCGCCGATTACCTGGAGCTCCCAAACAACGGGACGCGTCCTAGGCTATACAGAAACAACGGAGCCGGAGGGTTCGTCGACGTTACTCGAGAGTCGGGGCTTTACCGAGTCCACATGTCCATGGGGGCCAACTTTGGCGATTTGGACAATGATGGCTTCCTGGACTTTTATCTTGGCACGGGATACCCGGCCTACGACGCCATAGGCCCGAACATCATGTACCGCAATGACGCAGGCCGCAGGTTCCAGGACGTCACTTTTTCCGGAGGGTTCGGTCACTTACAGAAGGGCCATGGCGTCGCCTTCGGGGATATCGATAGAGATGGGGACCAGGACGTCTTCATCCAGATAGGCGGCTTCTTTCCTGGGGATGGGTTTGCTAACGCCCTGTACCAGAATCCGGGGCATGGCAACCGCTGGATTTCTGTCAAGCTTGAGGGAGTGAGATCGAACCGCGCCGCCATCGGGGCCCGCATAAGAGTCGAGGTGGAATCGGAGGAAGGAGCCCGGATTGTATACGTCCACGTGTCAAGCGGAGGCAGTTTTGGTGCGTCGAGTTTGGAACAAGAGATAGGCCTCGGACAAGCTCGGCGCATAAAATCGCTTGAAGTGTACTGGCCTACAAGTGGCCTTCAGCAGACCTTCGATGAAGTTCCTCTAGATAGTCACATTCAGGTCCGCGAAGGGGATAGCGAGCTTACCATTCTCGACCGGCGTCGTACAGAAATTAGCGCTAATCGTTGAGCTGCGATATGACGGGGTGGAGGCCCAGTTGAATGGGTAGTGGTCTGGGCATCCGCTAAACAAGACTTGTACCGCGGGGTATTCGCGTCACCGCTCAGGCTCCGTTATCATGACCACCTGGTCTACGGAGAGGTCCTTCAGGACCTGTCTTCGCCCGCTGGGCCAGAGGACCGTAATCTCATCGACCACCTGAGCGGTCCCAACCCCGAACTCCAGATCGATGCTGTCCATCGAAAGATAGCTGGAGCCGGCATGCACCTCCTGGACCTGGATACGAGGTCCGCCGCCCGGGGGCGCAGTCTTCACGTACACCCTCGCACCCACTCCATCGGCGTTGCTACCGGTGCCATCGATAGCCATACGACCCTTGAGACGGAGCGTGATCCAGTGGTTATCGCCTCCGCCGTTCACCCAGACGAATACGGGGCCCGGAGCGGGTCTCACGGGAGGCAGTAGCTGGGTGCCGCGGCCTCTGGCGGCCATAGACTCCGTAGGATTGACGTAGACATCGCCGCTGCTGTTGGTCGCGATAAGATCGACGTATCCGTCGCCGTTGAGGTCGCCGTGGGCCAGCCCCTTCCCGTTCTCGTGGAGCTGATCGCTTATGCGCAGCGACTCGACCCTCAACGGGAGATCCCCGACGTCCACGGGGGTGTAGTCCACGCCAACGATATCCAGCAGGTGCGCCCTGACCGTGATGTCCTCGAAAGAGCCTTGACCATCACCCCTGAGCATTCGGCCGGCGCTGGCGAATATGTCGCCGCGGGGGGCTTCGCCGCGGGCGATGGTTGAGCCCAGCCAGTAGAGGTCCTGGTCGCCGTCATTATCGTAATCGAAGAAGGTCGTCCCGAAGCCGAAATCGTAGGCCGCCAACCCGGTGGGGACCTCCTGACGGCGGTGAATCTTGGACGGGTCGAGCGATTCGGGGGGCATCAGCGGGCTGGGAACGACGGAAGTAGAGGGCGCCACATCGAAGAAGTGGCCAACGGTCCCTATCCCGGGCACGTCCCGTGTACCGTTGTTCCGGAGCAAGAAGTGCAGGCACGTGCCCCAGCTGAAGGCCTCGTGATAGCCGCAGGACCCGCCTGGTGTCTCCTGAGGCGGATGCAGGCGAAGGTGATAGCCGATGTTGGTGACGAAGACATCCAGGTCCGAGTCCCCGTCGAAGTCGCCCAACGCGAACCCCATCCACGCCCCGACCTTGTCTATCCCCATAGCCCGCTCTACGGGGGTGAAACGGATGTTGCCGGGGGTGGAGTCGTTCCGGTAAACGTGAAGCCGGTCGCCGTCGTTGGCCACCCACAGGTCCGCATCCCCGTCGTCGTCATAGTCGAAGAACATCACCGCGTGCGTCTGACCCGTCGGCTCACCCACTCTATTCCCCAGCCGGTCTTTAGCCGTGGGGTCGTAGCCCTCGTACTTCTCCCCGGTCTCCGGATCTTCGAAGAATATGGCCCGCCCGTCCGGGTCCCTCATCACGATCTGCGGGCCCCGGACGCCGGCCCGCTCAGCAATCTCCGTGAACGTCAGGTCCCCGTTGTTGCGATAGAGCAGGTTGTAGTGACCGGGGTAATGCGCTGTCTGGAAGTCGCGGAAGTCGTCGTCGGCCAGGTTCCCCACGTAGATGTCCAGCCACCCATCATTGTCCACGTCGGCGCAGGCGATAGTCGTCGCCGAGCGGATGTTGACCGCATCCCCGAAGGCCCGGTCGGTGATATCCACGAAGGTGCCGTCGCCGTTGTTGCGAAACAGCAGGTCTTTGTTCCCCTGGAGCTCGCTCGGCGACCGGAAGCCCAGGCCATCCCTGGGGCTGCCCCAGGCCCCCACGTAGAGGTCCTGGTACCCGTCGTTGTCCAGGTCGCAGGCCACAACCCCGGTGCTGTTGGTCGTCCTGGCCGCCACTCCGGCCTTCTCCGCCACGTCGGTGAAGGTGCCGTCCCCGTCGTTGCGATAGAGCCAGTTGGCGTGCCCGGCCTCGGCCGTGATATAGAAGTCGAGGTCCCCGTCTCGGTCGTAGTCGAACACGGCCACGCCCGGACGGTCGTTCCACACCTCGAATCCCTGTTTCAAGGCACTGGCCGCGACGTTCGCAAAAGGGACGACCGCAACCGGGGAAGGCGTCGCGGAGGCCGCGAACGGTACCGGGGCGACTGGGGTCGCGTCGTCGCCTCCCCCGCAGGCGACGACGCCCATAGACGCCGTAACGCCGAGCACCATTAGACGTCGAATCAAAGGCCCTGGTCCAGCCGATACCCACTTTCCGCTAGTAGCGTATCGAGGACCCCAGCGCCGGAGAGGTCTCAACAGGGAGGGGGGCAAGGCTCTGTCCCGTCTTCTCCATTCTCGTGGGATGGTCTTCGAACGTCATCTCATACTTCGCGTTCGGATAGACCGCTCTCAGCGCGATCTCGGTCACCGGGTCCCGGTTCCTCTCGCACCCTCGAAGAGAAGTGCGAAACCCGCGTTCTTGTCCGGCCGGTGGGACTGATACCCATACCAGGCCTCGAGGCCGGTCTTTGGGTCCGTTAAGGTGATCGCGCGCTGTGTGCGGTCCTCGTCGAGCTGCCTGGTCTCCTCTTGCCTGCTCCAAGTCCCAGCCGCGTTTTCGAAACACCCGCCGTCATACAGGAAGGAGAACGAGCCCAGACGTTACGCGAGGACAGCTCTGCGGCTTCGACCGGAACTCCCAACTTCGGGCGCCTCCGAGGCAACTAGCGAGGGGGACCTTCGGGCCGAAAATACGAGTGGACAGCTGGACTCTACGACTCGTCCATCTTCATGATGCGGGCCATTGTACCGCCCAGTATGAAGTCGATGTCCGACTCGCTGAGGATATCGTTGCAGTTGACTCGGATCGAGTCAATGCACTGGAGATAGGTGTAGTGCCGCAGGTTCTGCGGTATGTCCGTGCTCCACGCCACATGGTCGGCACCCATCCGCTCCACCATCTGCAACAGGGCAGGGCGGATCTGCGGCATCGGGTAGTCCCAGTCGCCGCCGAAGCTGTTTACGAAGAGAGCCTGCACGTTGAAGTTGGGATTGTCGATGGGGGCCGCCTCAAACACCCCTTCGGGCAGCTCGAGTCTATCGTCCTCCATGAAGCCGCGGAAATTGAAGCCGTGAGTCAACATGACCGTGACGTCGGGATACCTCTCCATCCAGTTTCCAAGGCTTCTCAACTCCTTCTGATAGTGTTCGAGTGGATTTTTTGTCGCCCCCATCTCTTTGGGGATTCCGAGTCCGGTGAAGAAGACCGGGATATTCAGACTGGCTACGGCATCCCACCACGGGCGGAAGATAGGGTCGTCCCAGTGGTCGCTCTGGCCGTACGAGAAACGGGAGTGACCCAGCCACTGGAGCCCGTGAAGGCCCAGTTCCCGGATGGCATGCTCCAGCTTGGCGATACACCTGTCCATCTCCGGCTTCACCAGCCATTCCTCCACGTGGGCCAGGGCGTGGAGTCGGTCGGGAAACCGCCTGACGCAATCGGCCACGAAGCTGTTCCCTATACCCAGGTAGGGACTCCTGTGGACCAGGGCCCAGTCGATTCCCGCATGGTCCATCTCCGCCACCAGCTGCTCCGCCGAGAAGCCGTTGACGACGTTGGTAGGCGGCATCACCTGCCGCACGTGAATCTCGCCGTTTTCTATCCATTCGTAGCGCCCGTGGCCGCCGGGCCTGAACTCGCATTCTTTGAGAGCGTCGAAGCCGCTACCAGCCGTCGGGTCCCACATGGCGCTGCCATCTCCGCGCGCTCCATCACGCGCACGCCAGACGGGCTCGAAATTCACCGCCATCCCGTTCTGTAGATGGCGCATGAACTCCTCCCGGGTCTCGAACCCCATCCTGCCCCTCTGGTCCGGAACGCAGTAGGCGTGCCCCTCGTAGATCATCTCGTACTCACTCCTCGTCGACCTTCATGATTCGGGCCATGTTCCCGCCAAGTATGAGGGCCATCTCGTCCGGGAGGTCGTGGGACCCCTCGTAGCGCGGCCGTGCCCGCAGCATGTCCCCGTGCTTGATCGGCGGCAGCTTCTGCGGGCCTAGAAAGTCATAGTAGAGCCGGATGTAGTCCAGCGACTGGCGATACGTGTAGTGGCGCAGCAAGAAGGGAAGGTCGGTGCCCCAGATCAGCCGGTCCGCACCCAGTCGCTTGACCAGCATCTCGAACGCCGGCCGTACCTGCGGGGTAGGGTACTCCCATTGTCGACCAAAGAAGTTGGGAAACTGCACCTGAACGTGAAAGTTGGGGTTGCCGACAGGCGCCGCCTCGAAGACCGACTCGGGCAGGTCGATCCCGTCTTGGGTCGCGAACAGCCGCCAGCTTAACCCGTGGGTCACCACCACCGTGACATCGGGATATCGCTCCATCCACCGTCCAAGTGTCCGCAGCTCCTCCAGGTAGCCCTGCACTGCCTCCGGCGACCCACCGTTCAGGGTATCGGCCAGCCGGCCCGCCCGCCCTACGAGGGTGAAGAAGACGGGAATATTCAGGCCGGCCACTGCGTTCCAGAACGGACGGAAGCCCTCGGAGTCCCAGGCGTCCATCTGCCCGTACAGGTCGAGGTTGTGGGGATGGAACTGGAGACCGTGAAGCTCGAACTCGTCTATTCCTCTCATTAGCCGGGCAATGGCCTCGTCAGGGTCTGTCTGGACCAGCCACTCCTCGACGTACGCCAGCCCCTGAAGCCGCTCCGGGAAGCGCTTGACGCAGTCTGCGATATAGCCGTTACCGACCCCCAGATAGGCAGTCCGATGAAGCAAGGCCCGCTGGACGCCGGCGAAGTCCATTTGGGCTATAAGCATCTCAGGTGTGAAGGTCATCTCCGCGAGTCCTGGGGACAGCATCTGCTTGTAGTAGACCTCGCCGTCCGCCGTCCATTCAAATCGGCCGTGACCGGCGGGCCGGAACTGGCACTCTTTTAGGGTGTCGAAGCCCCAGCCGCGCGAGAGATCCGCGAGCCCGCTGCTGTCTGCCGGGGAGCGGTCTTTCGCGCGAAAGGCTGGCTGGAAGTGGACGGCCACGGCGAGCTGCAGATGACGCATATACTCGTCGCGGTCGGTCCAGCCTCCGTTTCCTCTCAGGTCCGGAAAGCTGTATGCGTGCCCGTCGTAGATCATAAGCGCTCCTCCGTGGGACGGGTGAAGTGGGCGTGCCCTAATGTACTATGAATTGGCCGCCGTTCATGTTGATGGACTGTCCGTGGGCCCGGGAGCGCCCGTCACGATCGCGACCTTGCCGTCGAGCTCTCCCATGTGTCGCCCTCTACGACCGCAGCCTCTGGATGACGCGGCGGACCGCGTCTACCAGGGTGTCGACCTCGGCGTCGCCGGTGAGCACGTTCATCGAGCTGCCGAGGAACACGCCTTCGTTCATTAGTCCGACCGTGAGCCCTCTTCGCAGCTCGCCGTCACTGTTCAGCGACGAGCGGTGATCGGTGATCTCATTAGCCGTGAAGTGAAGACCGAAAAGCGACGCTATGCCGGTGACCTGATTGGGAATCTCGAATTCGTCCAGGACGGCCCGCAGCTTGCCTCGCAGCGACTCGCCCATCTGGGCCAGCCGTTCGTACACCGGTGGAGTCAGGCGGCTCAGAGTCGCCTCTCCGGCGGCCATCGTGACCGGGTTGGCGTTGAAGGTCCCGGCGTGGAGCACGGTCGGTGCGCCGCCCGTAGGGTCGAAGAGGGCCATGATGTCCTCTCTGCCGCCGAAGGCGCCCGCCGGTGTGCCGCCCCCGACCGTCTTGCCAAGCGCCGTCATGTCCGGGACGACTCCCAGCAGCTCCTGGGCTCCGCCGGGCGCTATCCGGGCGCTCTGCACCTCGTCGAAGATAAGGATAATGCCCAGCTCCCGGGTCAGCTCGCGGATTCCCCTCAGAAACTCAGGCTTGCCCGGAGTATGGCCCAGGACCGACGCCACCGGCTCCATGATGACGCAGGAGAGGTCGTCTTTGTTCCCCCTGATGATGCGCTCGCACTCCTCCAGGTTGTTGTAGCGCAGCACGATGACATCCTCGAGGAGGCTTGGAGGCTGTCCGGGCATGTCGTGGATGACCGTGGGCCCGTCAGGATTGAGCTGATCCGGGGGAATCCGGAAGCTTACGGAGGCGTACTCGTGAGAGCCCAGATACGCCCCCTCGAACTTTGCGATCTTGTGCTTCCCAGTGAAGGCGCGGGCCGCACGGATGGTGTTGAGCGTCGCCTCGGTACCGGAGTTGGTGAAACGGACCGTGTCCATCGATGGGATGCGGTCGCACAAGAGCTTGGCCAGCCGTATCTGGGCCTCAACCGGGTTGCTGAAAGAGTAGCCCCGGTCCACTGCACGCTGCATGGCCTCAACGACGTCCGGGTGAGCGTGGCCCAGTATCAGGCTGGTGGCGTTGTTGCCGAAGTCCAGGTACCGGTTGCCGTCGACGTCGTAGACGTAGTGGCCCTGCCCGTGGTCTGCGTAGATCGGATGCGGATCGAAGTAATGGGCTGCCCTGGAGATGCCACCGGGAAGGTAGCGTGAAGCCTCCTCGTGTAACCGTTTGGACTTGGGGGTCCTGGCTACATAGCGGTCGATCTCACGCTGGACCGGGTATTTGACCATTCCCCTTACCATAGCAGCGTTTCGATTTCCTGACAGGCCCGAGCGTTCGTGCGCTCCACCAGCGGCGACTAGTCCGGAGAAGGTACCGTGGGCTGCGGACGGTCGTACCGGCCCGGCCAAACTGGTGCCCGCACATTATTAGCCTGGTGGCGATTATTGTCCCGATCCCTGTCTGTGTCAAGGGACCAGGCTTTCCAGGCTGTAGCGGTATCTCGCTCCTCGTCGTCCCAAACCCCGACGACCCCTTCACCTCCACCCTGACGCCGCATCACTCACTCGGGGACTGTCCGGACGAGGCACCTGTCCTCTGTCGCCCTCGTCCGGTCAGCAGCGCACACCCACCTCTCGGTGACCGGCAATTGGGCTAGCCGCGACGACCGGACTCCAAGCGTAGCCACTGGACCTTACCTGGGCGTTACACGTCGCCATAGTGGCTGACGACTGTGGCGACCTGTGATGAAGCTATTGCATCCTTCCGCGCGATGTAATCGGCCATGAACGTCTGCTGGCCTCAATCCCAGGCCGACATCTCGACGCGCAGCTCCAGGTCCAGCCCTTCTTTCCACGCCTGCAACGCGTTGTCGATGTGGTCCGTCGTTCGGGCCCCGATAAGGGTGGACGTCACATCGGCGTGGGTCATCGCCCAGGCCATCGCGAGACGGACCATAGGGACGCCCAGCTCGGCCGCCTTTGCACGCAGCCGGTCGACTATTCGGAAATTCCGGTCGGTGAAGTACATGTCCGCGTGAAACGGCGACATGTGAAGGCGTGTGCCGTAGGGTATGTCCGACCGGTCTGGAGTGTACTTGCCGGTGAGGAACCCCGCCGCCAGTGGGCTGTACGGGGTCACCGCGATTGCCTCCGCTCGGCATAGACGAAAGACCTTCTCCTCGGCCTCGGGCCTCACTAGACTGTAGGCTGGCTGGAGCACCTCGAAGCGCTGGGAGCCGGCCGACGCGCTGGCGTCCAGCGCTTCCCGGAGCTGTGCGGCTGAGTAGTTACTGCCTCCGATGGCGCCGACACGGCCCGCCTCCACCTCCGCGGTCAACGCGGACAGCGTCTCGGCGACGGGCGTGGAGGTGTCCGGGGAGTGCATCTTGTAGATGTCCACGTGGTCCGTTCGCAGCCGCTCCAGACTGGCGCTCAACGCCTTGGCGATGTTCTCGGGACTGCCGCCCGTGCTGACCTTGGTGCACAGCGTGATCTCGTCGCGGCAGCCTCTCGTGCGCATCCAGTCGCCGACTATGCGCTCGGACGAGTACATCTCGCCGCTGACCTCGCGCACGTCGTCGATGCCGAGAGCCTCCTTCCGCCTCAGCCGGCGCTGCCCGCCGCCGTATGACTCGGCGGTGTCGAAGAAGGTAATCCCCTTCTCCAGCGCGTAGTCCATTACCCGGTAGGATGCCTCCTCGTCGATCTCGCTCCCGAAGGTGACGCAGCCCAGTCCTATGACGCTGATGGTGCGCCCCGTCCGTCCCAAGGGCCTCTGCTCCACGGTCTGACCTCCATTTGCCACAGTCCTATTCTCCCACCCAATGGCGGTGGAACGGCCTGACATTCTCTCATAAAACGGCTAGCGACAAAGGGATCTAGCGAGCCTTTGCCCGCTCTAAGAGGCGTTCGGCGGTCTTCTGGGCCAGATCGTAAACGACCTGCTCGTCGATAAGCTTATGTCGGCCATTTTTCACGACGATAGTGCCGGTCGGGTCCTGGTCTGCTGCTCCTGACTCTCCGTTGGTCAGGGCGAACCCTGCAACGGAGCCGGTGATCGCCAGGGCCAGGGTCAGGCTAATTAGGGGTATAAACCATTTCTTCATTGTCCTATTCTCCTTTCGTCCTTCTGAATGTTGTAATCTGGAACCGGTCCTATAATTCAAGACGAAGGAGAAAGGAAGGATGTTCCCGCGAAAAGGGCTTTTTCGGTAGTCCTTTTGGCTGATCTTCGGATCATCCAAAAGTGTGCCCCTGCGGCTAGTGTTCGACCGACAGGAGGCCAGTGACTGCAGCGACCGGGTGGTGTTCCCCGACTTCCAGGCCAG
>JADFHV010000055.1 GCA_022566975.1 Chloroflexota bacterium | reverse complement strand
CGCGAAGAGGCCGATGTCTTCGACGAGCTGTTCGAGCGCTTCTGGGACTTCGAGGTCCAGCCAATGCGGCCGGCGACGGTCCCACGAAGGAGCCCGGCCGGGGGTACGCGGGAGTTCGGACGCCGGCCACGGCCGCTGCTGGCGTCAGGCCGGGAAGGGCCTGCGGGCGAAACGACCCTCGAGATCTTCCGAGAGGGGGCCAGCTCGGCCGAGGTCCTTTCGGAGCGAGACCTCACGCGGATGGGGTCGGACGAGCTGGCGGAGCTATCGCGCATCGCCGCCAGGATAGTCCGGGCCCTGGCGGCCCGCCCCGGGCGTCGCCGGCGCCGTCACAGGCGAAAGGGGACCATTGACCTCAGAGGGGCTCTCCGGCTGAACCTCTCGGCCGGAGGCGAGCCGATACGCCTGCCACGCCTCAGGCGTGTGCCACGAGTGCCGCGATTGCTCGTTCTGTTGGACGTGAGCGGCTCGATGGACCGATATGTGCGGCTGCTGCTACAGCTTGCCTACGCAGTGGCGCAGCACACGAAGAGGCTGGAGGCTTTTGTCTTCAGCACCTCTGTCACCAGGGTGACACGGGAGCTCAAGGCGCCGTCCTTCCAGGAGGCTCTATTGAGGGTGAGCGGAGCGGTCGACCACTGGTCCGGTGGGACGCGGATCGGCGAGTGTCTGGCGCGGGTGAACGAGCGGTACGAGAGACTGGAGGACCGGTACACGACCGTCTTCCTGCTCAGTGACGGCTGGGAAGCGGGCGACCCGGAGGCTCTCGCGCGCGAGGCGCGCCGCATGCGCAGGAGGGTGAGAAGGGTCGTGTGGCTGAACCCGCTGCTGGGTACCCGCGACTACCGGCCGCTGACGCGCGGCCTTCAGGCGGTCATGCCGTACGTCGACCATTTCGTGCCGGCCAGGGAGATCGGGGACCTAAAGCGCCTGCCGGAGCTGTTGCGACGGTAGCGGCCCGGTGACCGAGCGCACGCTTCGCCGGAAGTGGAGGGCCTCGCTTCCCCAGGCAGGTTGGCCTGTTTCCATCCATGGTGGTGAAGTTGGCAAGGGTCTTAGACCCTTCACTCCGTTCAGGGTGACACGAGGTAACAACAGGGTGACACGACAGGACAGCTGGCTGCACGCCACCGCGCAAAGGCCACCTCCTGTCGTTCTAGGCGCAGCCCTCGTGTCATTCTGAGCGAAGCGAAGAACCTAAGGTCGCTGCCTATACGAAGTAGCCCAATATTACGTGTACATACTGACCAACTCGAAGAGGACTCTGCACACGGGCGTGACTAACAACCTGGCGTGGCCCGCAGGAGAAACGAGGCACGGACGACTCCGGAGAGGAGAGGTAGCCTCGATGATTCAAGTCAGGAAGAAGGACGAGATTTTCCGCATACGTGAGGACTGGTTCGAGGGGTACTGGCACTTCTCCTTTGGTATCCCGCCGAACGGGTTCCACGATCCGGAGAACACGAATTTCGGCACATTGCGGGTCTTCAACATAGACACGTTGGTGCCGGGCGGGGTCTGGCCCATGCACTCTCACCGGGATATCGAGGTGATCACGTACTGCCTCGAGGGTCAGTTTCAGCACGCGGACCAGGATGGGAAAGGCGGCGTGCTGAAACAGGGGGACGTCCAGCACACTACGGTGGGTAGTAGCATGTTCCACGAAGAGATCAATCATCGCCAGGACATACCCATGACGTTTCTTCAGATATGGATAACGCCCAGGGAACGAGGCCTGAGGCCCACGATGGAGCAGCGAGCGGTCGAAAAGGGGGAGCGGCTCAACCGCTTTCTAACGGTGGTGTCGGGCACCGACCCGGGGGCTCTGTCCATGCAGCAGGACGCAGAGTTCGTCGTGGCCGCGCTCGAATCGGGACAGAGCGCGTCGTACGAGCTGGCGGCGGGCCAGGGGGCCTACCTGTACGTCGTCTCCGGCCGGGCGGGCCTCGCCGGCCACGCCCTTGGCCAGGGAGACGCGGCCAAGATCCCCGGGGAGCCGTCTGTGGTGGTGAAGGCCGAGGCTGAGTGCGAGCTGGCGATGGTGGCCGTCCGCGTCTGAATCCGGGCAGCAGGGAGGTTTCATGGAAACGGTTACGGTAAGGAGCATCGGCAGGATGCAGCACGTGGTGGCGACGGAGCGACACGGGTTTCTGGCCGACGAGCCCCCGGATGTGGGGGACGGACTTGGTCCGAACCCCTACGAGCTGTTGCTGGCGGCGCTGGGCTCGTGAACGGCAATGACGCTGCGGCTGTACGCCGACAAAAAGGGCTGGTCTCTCGGGTCCATCACCGTTGAGCTGAGCCACGAGCGCGTCCACGCGCGGGACTGCGCCGAGTGCGACGAGAGAGATGACGCGATGCTGGACGTGGTGAGGAGCCACATAGTAGTGAGGGGCGACCTGGACGGCGCGCAAAGCGCGCGGCTGCTCCAGATCGCTAAGAGGTGCCCGGTGCACCGGACGCTGGAGGGCGGCCCGACGATTCTGACGGAGCTGGATGCAGTCGCGGGCTGAGCTCAGACCGCCCACTTCTCGACGGCGTGGGGGTCCAGCTCCAACCCGAGTCCCGGCCTGTCCGGAAATGGCGCCCACATCCCGTCCTTGGGCTCCGGTATCTCCGTGTACCATATCCCGTCGCCCTCCAGGGCGGTTCCAAGATACTCGACAACCTTGAGATTCGGCGTCGCGCACCCCAGATGAAGGTGCACGAGCTGGACGGCGTGGGGCGCAACGGGCAGATTGAAGGCGTGGGCCAGGTGGGCCACTTTCATCCACTCGGTCACACCGCCCACGCGCCCGACGTCCGGCTGGACGATGTCGACGCCCCCGCGGGCTATGAGGTCCTTGAACCCGTATTTCGTGTACTCGTGCTCGCCCGTGGCAACGGGGATGCTGATGGCCTCCCTGATCTGGGCGAGCCCCTGGATGTCGTCGGCCAGGACTGGCTCCTCGAACCATCCCACCTGGAACTGCTCGAACTCCTTCGCCATGTAGATAGCCTGCTTGGCATAGTATCCGTTGTTGGCGTCGACGTAGATGGCCACGTCGTCTCCCACGGCCTTACGCACCGCGGCGAGCCGCTGCAGGTCCTCGCGCTCGGACCGGCCGAAGTCCTTGCCGACCTTCATCTTCACCCGGCCGATGCCCTGCTGCACGTACCCGACCATCTCGGCCACCAGTTCGTCTTCGGTCAGGTTGGTCCAGCCGCCGCTGCCGTAGATGGGCACGGTCTCCGTGTAAGGGCCAAGCAGCCTGTACAGGGGCAGGCCGAGGGCCTTTGCCTTGAGGTCCCACAGCCCGGTGTCCACCGCTGACAGAGCGCAGAAGGCGACGCCCTTTCGTCCGAAGCCGCGGACCTGCCAGAACATGTCGTTCCAGAGCTTCTCGATATTGAACGGGTCCTGGCCGATCAGCAGGCGGCGCAGCGTGGCCTCGATCACCTGACGTGCCCCCGGCGCGGCCTGGCCGACGCCCAGGCCCTCGACGGCCTCGTCTGTATGGATGTGGACGAAGAGCTGGCTGCGTCCACCGATGCCCGGCGCCGGGGCCGCCATGGTGGAGTCCTGCACTGGCCGCACATCCGGGTACGAGAGGACGGTCGTGGTGACGTCGGTGATCTTCATATGGGGGCGACTCCTCCTGGTTGCTGCCCAACATGTTACCCTTGTGGCCGACGCTCTTCCAGCCGTCGAGCGGCATTCAGCCACTCATTGACGTCATGGGTTGGCGCCGGTTACGCTGCGGAGGCGTCTCTAAGATCGAGGCCGTAAGCCGGTCTACGCCGGGCAAACGGCGTCACTGAAGGAGGCCCTCATGTCCTGGATACGAGAAGAAGACCTGGACCTGTCCAACGTCATCAACGTGATGTCCATCAACCCGCAGGCGATGCGGGCGGTACAGCGCCTCAACGCGGCGGTCACCTTTGGCGCCTCATCGCTCACCAGGGTGCAGGAGGAGGCCATCGCCACGACCGTCTCCGTCATGAACAGCTGCCGATTCTGAACGATGGCCCACGGAGCGTTGCTCCGTCAGCATTCCGACGATCCGCAGCTCGCCAGCCACGTGATGCATGATTACAGGACGGCCGACCTGGACTCGGAGACACGGGGGATGCTGGACTTCGCCGCCAAGCTCACCCGCGAGCCTTCGTCAATGGAGGAGGGTGACGTAGAGACGCTTCGTGCGCTCGGTCTTGGCGACGAGCAGATACTCTCGGTAGTCCTCATAACCTGCGTATTCAACTTCATGACGCGGCTGGCCGACGGGCTTGGCGTTCAGGTCCCGGAGGGCAGGCAGGAGGCGATCGAGGGCTGGCTTACCGGCCCGGCCGTTGACCAGGAGTGGCTGATGAAGGCCAGGCCTTAGCTCGCCCCGGCCGCGTCGTCATGTGGCCCATTGTACGATGGCCGCTCACGATAGATTCATTGCCGCGTTGGCCCCGTTCCCATATAATCGGCACATGCGTGCCTTTAGAATCGCCACCGTCACGGCGCTGGCCGCGCTGCTGCTCGCCGCGTGCGGTGGGTCGGACTCGGAGCCGGCTCCGACGCCCGCACCTGCACCCCCTCCAACACCCACGCCCGCTCCGACGCGGACACCCGTGCCCACCGCCGTCCCGGCGGTCTCCGCCGTCCCGGCGGTCTCCGCCGCCTCGCCCCAGGAGATACTGCTGGCCTCCTTTGTCGCCATGGACGCGGTGGGGTCGTTCCACTTCGAGCTGGAGGCTGGGCTCACCGCGCCGGACGTGGGGATCACGACTGAGATCCCCATGACCCTAACGGGGGACTTTCAGGCCCCCGACCGGATGAAGGCCGCCGCCACCGTCTCTCTCGGTTTCTTCACCGTCCTGTCGGATATCGTGATCATAGGGGATACTATCTACGCTACCGATCCTCAGACCGGCGAGTGGGAGGTCACCTCAGAGCCCGAGCTCCTTCTCTTCAATCCGCTGGACTTCGTCGGCTCCGGGGCGCCGGGCCTCGAGGACTTCAGCGACATAGCATTTGCGGGTGCGGAGGTCCTATTCGGCACCCAGGTCTACCATGTGAGCGCCACGATGCCCGCCCAGTCCTTCGGCCAGACCGACGGAGACGTCCGCGCCGATCTCTGGATCGGGGTCGGCGACGCTCTGGTGCACCAGATCAGGATTGAGGGACAGTTTCCGTTGGATGCGATCGCTGGGGCACTTGGAGCCGGGCAGCTCTCAGGCACGGCAGACCTGAGGTTGACGATGACGTTCTCCGATTTCGGCAAGCCGGTGGCAATCGAGCCACCGGAGCTTCCCGCCGGGGAGGCGGCCCCCGACGGCTCCGGTCAGATGATTCCAGACCAGGGCAAGGCACACGTCCAGGTGGGCGAGCCGCACCCGTCGTACAACTCGGTCCCGGCTACCTCGGGCTGGCACTACTCAGGGCCGGGCCTCGCGCCCGCTCCTTGGGGTGTCTACGACCAGGTCCTTCCGGACGAGGTGCTGGTGCATAACCTCGAGCACGGCGGGATCGGCGTCCACTACGACTGTCCCGACGGCTGCCCGGCCCTGGTGGCCGCACTGAGCGACCTCGTGGACCGGGCCGTTGGCAGCGGCTTCAAGGTCATCATGTCGCCGCACCCGGGGATGGACTCGACCATCGCCCTGACGGCGTGGAACTATCTGGCCGCCTTCGACGAGCCGGACCTACTGAGTGCCCTGGCCTTCATACAAGCCCACCACTCCTCTCCCAACGCCCCCGAGCCCCTGGCGCCGTAGGACTGCTTAGAGATTTAAGGCGTCAGGAGCCCGCCCGGGATGCCTCCCGGTTGCCGACGGCGCCTCGGATGAAGTCGGCTATCTCGGACGTGGGCGTGCCCGGTCCGAAGATGGCCGCGACTCCCATCTCCTCCAGGGCTGACCGGTCCTCCTCCGGTATGATGCCCCCGGCGATGACCACGACGTCGTCCATCCGGTTCTCCCGCAGGCCGCGGAATATCTCCGGGAAAAGGGTCATGTGGGCGCCCGAGAGGATGCTGAGCCCGATGACGTCCACGTCCTCCTGAAGCGCCGCCTCGACGATCATCTCGGGCGTCTGCCGGATTCCGGTGTAGACGACCTCCATACCTGCGTCTCGGAGTGCCCGCGCGATGATCTTGGCGCCCCGGTCGTGGCCGTCGAGGCCCGGCTTCCCGACGAGGACTCTGATGACGCCCGACGTCACCCCGCTACCTCCTCGCCGTTTCCTGGTCCACCAGCTCGATCAGGACGCCGCCCGTGGCGCGAGGGTGGAGGAAGGCGATGGTACCCGACAGGCCCTCTCGCGGGCTCTTGTCGATAAGCTCAATGCCCTCGGCGTCCAGCCGGTCGAGCGTCCTCTGCACGTCCTCCACCTCGAAGCAGATGTGGTGCACCCCCTCGCCTTTGCGCTCGATGAACCGAGCGACGCCGCCGTCGGGGTCCGTAGGCTGGATGAACTCGAGCTGCGAGCCCCCGACGCGGACCAGCGACGCCTTCACACCCTGGTCCTCAATCTCCTCGACCTCGGCCTTGCCGGTACCGAACACCTTCTGGTAGAAGGCCAGGGTGGCCTCGATGTCGCGGACCGCCATACAGACGTGATTGATGTGTCTTGCCACGCAGGGTGGAGTTTCTGTTGTCATTCTCCGCCCTCCTCTGTTCTGGAGCCTTGCTGAGGTGGTATCAGACGCAACAGACGCTCTACTGCCTCTCTGATTCGCGCTGAATCGTCCATGACTTCGCCCAAGTCCGAGAACCCCTCATAGAAGTTACTGTGCAGTGTTTGGGCGATCTTGAATGAGGTCGATAGTTGTTCGTCCTCTCGCTCCTTTGCCAGGTCCCGTGCATACCTCCGAATCGCGTCGTGGCTGCGAAGCTTGATGTCCTTGATTGCAGCCACTGCCTTCAGAGCCTCTGCCATAGCTCCCCAGAGGAACTCGCTCGACTTTTCCGGGCGTTGCTGACGGATCGTCGACGCTGCATTGGCTAGGTAGAGGTGGCTCCGCTCGGCATAGGCCCTGGCTTCGTCGATGCTCATTCCACCGTAGGGACCTTCGTGAACTCGGTAATCTCTTTTGTCTCGGCGTCGATTCTGACGATGGCCGTCTCTACTCTAAGAGCCCCCACATCGAACTCGACGATCCAGTCGCCATTCTCCCTCGTAGCCTTGATAGGCCGGTGCCACGGGTAATGGGGTTCGATGAAGTCACCAGCGACGTCGATGGCGTCCTTCGCGGAGGTGATCTCGTTCATGGCGCGTCGGACTGGAGGATGTTGCGTGCGATTATCATCCGCTGGACCTCGGATGTGCCCTCGTAGATCTCGGTGACCTTTGCGTCGCGGAAGTAGCGCTCGGCGGGTGTGGGCGCGAAGTATCCCGTCCCACCGTGTATCTGGACGGCCTTGTCGGCCGAGTCCATCGCGACCCGCGAGGCGAAGAGCTTGGCCATGGACGCCTCGGTTACGAAGGGCTTTCCCTGGTCCTTCAGCGTGGCGGCCTGCCGTACCAGGAGCCGGGCAGCCTCCACGCCGGTGGCCATGTCGGCGATCATCCACTGGATGGCCTGGAAGTCGGCCAGGTGCTGCCCGAACGCCTCGCGCTGCTTGGCGTACTGGACGGCCGCCTCGTAGGCCGCCTGGGCGATCCCCACGCATTGGGACGCGATGGCGATGCGGCTCGTGTGGAGCGTCTGCATCGCCTCCTTGAACCCTTCCCCCTCGGCGCCCAGGCGGTTCTCCTCGGGCACCGGGCAGTTTTCGAACACGATCTCGGCGGTGCTGGAGGCCCGCATGCCCATCTTCCCGTGCTGTGGCGTAATGGTGATCCCGCCGGCGTCCCTCTCGACGATCAGCGCGTCTATGCCCCGGGTACGGAGGCTCAGATCGTGGGATGCGAGAACGAGGAAGACGTCGGCCTCGGCCGCGTTGGTGATAAACAGCTTGGTGCCGTTGAGCACGTAGTGCCCGTCGGTCTTGGTGGCGGTAGTTTTCAGAGCGCCGGCGTCGCTGCCCGAGCCCGGCTCGGTCAAGGCGAAGGCCCCTACCTTCTCACCACGGGCCAGCGCTGGGACGAAGCGCTCCTTCTGCCCCTCGGTGCCGAACGAGTGGATGAACTGGGCGCACAGCGATAGGTGGGCGATATAGATGACGCTGGTGGCGGCGCAGCCGCGGGCTATCTCCTCTACCGTGATGGCCAGCTGGCGGGCGGTGCCGCCACTGCCGCCGTACCGCTCGTCTATGGTCAGGCCGAACAGGCCGAGCTCGGCCAGACCGCGGAAGTTGTCCCACGGGAACTCACCGCTCTCGTCATAGTCGGCGGCGCGGGGCGCGATCTCCTGGTCTGCGAAGTCGCGCACCGTGTTCCTTAGCAGAAGCTCCTCTTCGGAAAGCATCATCTCAGGCATCGTCTCGCCTCGCTCCTGTGAAATGGTCGCCCTCAACGCTGGGCGGACACGCAAGGTCCGCCCCTACGTATTATTTTAGGTCGCTCCTACGACTCACGTCACGGGCAGGTTCCAAACCTGCCACTCTTCGTCTCCCCCTAAAACGGCGTGAACTGCTGCTGTTCGCCGAAGACGCCCCGGAAGACGTCGGCTATCTCGCCGACGGTGGCGTACGCCTCGACGCACTCCAGGACCGCGGGCACCGTGTTGTCGGTGCCCCGCGCGACCCCTTCCAGCCTCGAAAGCGCCGTCTTCACGGTAGAGTCGTCCCGCTCGCGGCGGACCCTTGCCAGCCGGTCCAGCTGGTTCTTCGTCTCTTCCGGGTCTATGGTCTGTACCTTCTCTATCGGAGGCGTCGGCGCCTGGTACCGATTTACTCCGACCACCACGCGGTCGCCCGACTCCACCTCCTGCTGGTGCTTGTAGGCGCTCTCGTGGATCTCGATGATCTGGTAGCTGTCGTCCAGGGCGTCCAGTGCCCCGCCCATCTCCTCGATGCGGTCGATATACTCGAACGCGGCCTTCTCCAGGCGATCGGTCAGGCTTTCGATATAGTAGGAGCCGGCGAGGGGGTCGACCGTCTCGGAGACTCCGCTCTCGTGGGCGAGGATCTGCTGCGTCCTGAGCGAGAGCTGGACCGACTCCTCCGTCGGAAGGGCCAGCGCCTCGTCCCTGGAGTTTACGTGCAGCGACTGTGTGCCCCCCAGGACGGCGGCCAGCGCCTGCACCGTCGTGCGGATGACGTTGTTGTCCGGCTGCTGGGCGGTCAGGGTGACACCCGCAGTCTGGGTGTGGAACCTGAGCATCCACGAGCGCGGGTTCTCGGCGCCGAAGCGATCGCGCATGATGGAGGCCCACATGCGCCGGGCGGCGCGGAACTTGGCGACCTCCTCCAGGAGGTTGCTCTGGGCAACGAAAAAGAACGAAAGCCGTCCGGCGAAGCTGTCCACGTCCAGTCCGGTGTCGATGGCTGCCTTTACGTAGGCGATGGCGTTGGAGAAGGTGAACGCCAGCTCCTGCACGGCCGTGGCGCCCGCCTCCCGCATGTGGTAGCCGCTGATGCTGATGGTGTTCCAGCGGGGCACGTTATCGCTGCAGTACTGGAAGACGTCGGTGACCAGCCTCATGGACGGCCGGGGAGGGTAGATGTAGGTGCCCCTGGCAATGTACTCCTTCAGGATGTCGTTCTGGAGCGTGCCGTTGAGCTTGTCCGGAGGCACGCCCTGGCGCTTTCCCACGGCGATGTACAGCGCCAGCAGGATCGACGCCGTGGAGTTGATGGTCATGGAGGTGCTGACCTGGTCCAGAGGTATCTGGTCGAACAGGACCTCCATGTCGGCGAGGCTCGATATGGGCACCCCGGCCCTGCCCACCTCGCCCTGCGCCATGGGGTGGTCCGAGTCGTACCCCGTCTGGGTTGGGAGGTCGAACGCCACGCTCAGGCCCGTCTGTCCCTGCTCCAGCAGGTACCTGTAGCGTCGGTTGGACTCCTCGGGTGACGCCAGCCCGGCGTACTGGCGCATGGTCCACAGGCGGCCCC